>CAZBDS010000037.1:0-2285 GCA_964490735.1 uncultured Acutalibacter sp.
TTTTTCCTTCTTTTGCGCGTCATCATTGCGCCTTTAACTCGTGCCATTTATTGTCATCCTTTCTCGTTTCCAAAAAGTAAGTTTCCGCCCGCTTATTTGTAGGGCATCATCCGCTTGACGGCAGCCGTGTTGGTGTGGTCGGCTACCGTAGTGCCCCTGGCATGACGCTTGGTCTTGGGGGTTTTGCCGTGCCCGTTGCACAGATGGCTCATGTAGGCATGGCCACGGATCACTTTTCCATTCTTGGAAAGCTTGAAGCGCTTCTTGGCGCCGCTGTGTGTTTTCAGTTTCGGCATTTTGCAGTCCTCCTTGATATTTTGATCTTGCTTACTTGACAGGCTTGGGAGTAAGGAACATCAGCATGGTGCGGCCCTCCAGCTTGGGGGCCTTCTCCACGTTTGCCACCTCCGCCATCGCTTCGGCGAAACGATTCATGATCTCCTGTCCCAACTCGGGATGGCCCATTTCCCTTCCCCGGAAGCGAATGGAAGCTTTCACCTTGTTCCCTTCGGAAATGAAGCGGGCGGCGTGGTTTTTCTTCGTCTCGAAGTCATGGGTGTCGATATTGAGCGACAGCCGGACTTCCTTGATCTCAACGACCCTCTGGTTCTTGCGCAGCTCCTTTTCCCGCTTCGACTGCTCGAAACGGAATTTGCCGTAATCGATGATCTTGCACACCGGGGGCTTTGCCTGGGGCGCGATCTTCACCAGATCCAAATTCCTCTGCTCCGCCAGATCCATGGCCTCTTTCAGGGACATAATGCCCAGCTGAGAGCCGTCGGAATCCACCACGCGAAGCTCCTTGTCGCGAATCTGTTCGTTGATCTGCAGTTCCTTGTTGCTGATGGTCAGCACCTCCACATCACACTTTGCACCCGGGTCCGGCCGCAAAAAAGCGGGCAGAAATTCCGCCCGCTGATCAACACAGAAAGGAAGCCGCGCCCCTGCACACAGGACGCCCTTCTTCTTTCTCCTATTGACCTGTATCGGACGAAACCGTACGGGTGAGCCGCTGAAAAGTCCTCTCGAAAGAAGTCCCCTTTCGGCGGCCGCTTTGTTTTAACGTAAATGATTATAGTCTTTTCTTTTCCCCTTGTCAAGGAAAAATTTCAGCGGGAAAGCCCTTCCGAACCCTTTTGAGAAATCTCTTCCCGGATATAGGGCCTAACAGACTCCCGATTGAGCCAGGTGGAGTAGAGGATCAGCTCTCCCACGGGGCTGCCGGAAACCTGCTCCATGGCCGCCCCGTACAGACGCAGCTGGGCGCCGTAGCGTTCCCACAGCTCCTCCATGGAACTTACCCGGTCCGTTTTGAAATCGATGATCTGCAGTTTGCCGTCCTCTAAAAAAGTACAGTCCACCGCGCCCTGCAGAATAACGGTCTCCCCTTCTGTACCGGCCCGGCCGGGCTCGGCCAGCCCAGCGGGGATCACCGCTGTGAAGCGCCGCTCCCGCTCCACCCGGGAAGAGGCCAGCACCCGTTTTCCCAGGGGGCTTTCCAAAAACGCGGTGATCCGGGAAAGCTCGATGGCCCCGCCCTGCTCCGGGGTAAGGTAGGCTTTCTCCACCAGGCGCCTGAGCTCCCCGGCGGGGTCCCGGGCCGCGGCGGCAAAGTCCGCAAACTGCATGAACTCGTGCAGGGCGGTGCCCCGCTCCGCCGGGGTCATGCCCTTTGCCCCCATCCAGGCCGGGCGGGACAGGGTGATCTCCCGGGCGCCGCCCTGCTCCGCCGCCAGCTTGGACGCCGCCACTTTCACGGGAATTCCCAGGGCGGCCTGGTGGGGATAGACAAACTCCGCCCAGCTTTTCAGCCGTCCGTACAGCTCCAGGTCGGGAGCTGCCGGCGGTTCCTCCCGGGCTGCTTCCGGCCCTTCGGGAGGCACGTATTCGCTCAGGCCGATCCTCCAGGGGGTATAGTCCTCCCGGCAGACGCCCTGGCTCCCCATGCCCGCCGTTTTCCGCAGCTCCCCGCCGTCGGGGTGGCACAGGGCGCACAGCATCAGCCAGCTGGCGGCGTTTTTCGCCTGCCGCACGGTGTAGGGGCTGATCCCCTGTTCCGTCACTTCCAGGGAAAGCTTTTCCAGGGTCCGGTCCAGCCGGTCGCCCGAGCCCACCAGGATCAGCTTCTCTTTGGCCCGGGTCATGGCCACGTACAGCACCCGCAGCTCTTCCGCCGCGTCGGAACGGGCGGTTTCCAGGGCGATGGCCTCCCGGGTGGTGGTGGTAAAGCGGACCGAGCGCTTCCGGTCCTTCAGCTTCACCCCCAGGCCCAGCTCCGGGTGGAG
>CAZBDS010000037.1:2295-10837 GCA_964490735.1 uncultured Acutalibacter sp.
CTTCCGGCCGCAGCCCGCCACGATGCACACCGGGAATTCCAGGCCCTTCGATTTGTGAATACTCATAATGGAAACCGCGTCCCGGTTGTCGGGGGCGGTCTCCGCCGCCTGCAGGTCCGAGTCACTCTGGCGCAGCCGGCTTAAAAAACGGACAAACCCGGAAAGCCCATGGTAGCCGGAGCCCTCGTACTCCCTGGCGTAGGCCTGCAGCAGCCGCAGGTTCCCCAGGCGCTCGGGGCCGCCCTCCATGGCCAGGGCCATGTCCGGAAAGCCTGTCTTCTCGTACAGATAGGTCAGGAACACGTCGGACGGCATGGTGGCCGCCAGGCTTCTGTACCGGCCGATCTCCTCCGTCACCTGCCGGCAGCGGGGATCCTCTTCCGCGGCTCTCAGCAGCGACACGTACACGGACACGCTTTTATCCGGGGCGCGCAGCCGGACCGCGTCATCGGCGGAAAAGCCGAACAGCGGGCTCATCAGCACCGACAGCAGGGGGATATCCTGGTTGGGGTTGTCGATGACCTGCAGCAGGGAAAGCATCGCCTGGATCTCGGCGGCGGCGAAAAAGCCGCCGGTCACCGTGGCCCGGGCAGGCACGCCCTGGCGCTGGAGCTCCATGGCGTAGCCGTGGGCATGCTTGTTGGCACTGCGCAGCAGCACGCAGAAGTCCCCGTAGCGGACAGGCCGCTGCCGGCCCCGGTCCGTCACCGTAAAGCCGCCTTCCACCAGCTTCCGGATCCGTTTGGCGATCCAGGCGCCTTCCGCCGTCTCCGCGTCCACGCCGGAGTCCCGGGAAATGAACTGGAGCTCGGTCTCGCAGCCCTCCTGCTCCGGGTACTCCGCCCCGCAGGCCAGGCGCTCCTCGCCAGTGTAGTCGATGTCCCCCACCGCCCGGGACATGAGCCGGGAAAACACGAAGTTCACCGAGTCCGTCACCTGCCGCCGGGACCGGAAATTCCGGTCCAGCACCAGATAGGCCGGGTACGCATTCCGCTGCCGGTCGTATTTTTGAAAAGCCGCCCGGCACCGCAGGAAAATTTCGGGCATGGCCCGGCGGAAGCTGTAAATGCTCTGCTTTACGTCCCCCACCATAAAGAGGTTTTCCGAATTCCGGGACACCGCCCGGAACAGGGAATCCTGCACCTCGTTGATATCCTGATACTCGTCGATCATGATCTCGTCAAAGCGGGCCCCCACCTCCCGGGCGGTCTGGGTCCGCTCGCCCGAGGACGTGAGGAACAGGCGGACCGCGAAATGCTCCAGGTCGCTGTAATCCAGGAAATTCCGTTCCCGCTTCTTCTCGTCGTACCGCCGGGAGAAATCCAGGGTGAGCTCCATCAGGCTTTCGATGAGCGGCCCCGCGGCCTGCAGCTCCCTGCCGCACTGGTACCGGTCCCCCGTCAGATACTTTTCCAGCTCCTCGGCCCCCTTTTTCACTTCCTTGCGCAGGGCCTCCAACTTCAGCAGCAGAGGGTCCCCGTCAAAGCCGGACAGCCTGCCCCGCCGGGCGGCGGAAAAGCCCGCCGCCAGCGACGCCGCGCCGTCCCAATCGCCGGAATCTGTCCGCTCCCTCAGGGCGGCAAAAAACTTCCCGTCAGCGTCCAGAGCGCCGGCAAAGGCGTCTCCCACTTGGCCGCCGTCGTCCCGGGCCTCCTTCAGTCCGGCGGCGCAGAGCCGTTCACAGTGCTCCGCCGTCTCCCCGGCATATTCCAGGATCACCCGCTCCCAGGGGGAGGAATCCCCTTTGAAGTACAGGTCCACCTTGTCCCGCAGCCACTGCTCCGGGAAGGGGTGGGACTGCATAAAGCGGTACAGCGTCAGCACCATTTCCGCCAGGCGCCGTTCGTCCCGTTCCCCGGAAAAAGCGTCGGCGAGCTCGTTCACCGTGCCCTTTTCAAAGGCGTCCCGCAGCGCCTCGTTCAGCGCTGCGGAGGTCAGCTCCTCTTCCTGCTTGTCCGAGAGAATCTTAAAGTCCGGAGAAAGCCCCAGCAGGTGAAAAAACTCCCGGACCATCTCGGCGCAGAAGCTGTCCACCGTGCCGATGTGGGCCTGGCCCAGCAGCAGGCTCTGCCGCCGGAGCATGGCGTTGCCCGGGTCCCGGCGGAGCAGCTCGTACAGCCGCCGTTCCAGACGGGCCCGCATTTCGGCCGCCGCCGCCTTGGTAAAGGTGACGACGAGCAGCCGGTCGGCCGGGGTGGGGTTTTCCGGGTCTGTCAGCCGCTCGATGGCCCGCTGGACCAGCACCGCCGTTTTGCCGGAGCCCGCGGCGGCCGCCACCAGCACCGTGCCCTGCCGGGCGGCGATGGCGTCCCGCTGGCTGTCTGTCCATTTTGTCTCAGCCACGGTCCCTTTCCCCCTTTCCCAGCTGCGCTTTCATCTGATCCAGGACCTTCTCCGCCGGAGCTTTGTCCTGGACCACGTCCTTTTCGCCGAATTCCTTGCCGCACACAGCCCCATAGGGGCAGAAGCGGCAGGCGTTCTGATTTACAAGGTTGGGCTCGGCCTCCACCAGCCCTTGGTGGAGCTTCCGGCCCATGGAGGCAATCAGGCTCTTCGAGTACTCCAGTACCCGGCCCATGGACTCCTGGTCCAGCGTGGAGCTGGTCCGGGCCAGGGAGCCGTCCTTGTTCAGGGAGGCGGGGATAAACCGGCCTTTGGCCCCGGCCTCCATGGCCTCCACGATCTGGCTGTCGGCCAGCACCACGCCGCTCATGCGCAGCTGGCGGTCCACGTCCTTTTGAATTTTTTCCTCCCCGTCGCCCCGCTTCGCGTTTACCGAGGGATCGGCGGCGGGCATATACAAGATCCCGGCGGGGAACCGGGCGCCGCTTTCCACCAGGGCCGCCAGATACACCAGCATCTGCATGTTCAGGCCGTAAAGCACGTCCGTCAGGCTGAACTGCTTGTGGCCCGTCTTATAGTCGATGACCCGCACATACTCCCGGCCGTCCTCCAGGGTGACCATGTCCGCCCGGTCGAGGGTGCCCCCCACGGTGACGGTGCCCCCGTCCCCGGTCTCCACCTTCAAAGGCGGGAATTCTCCCCCCTCCTCCAGCTTCAGTTCCAAAGCCTTGGGCTGGAACCGGCTCTGGGCCAGCTCCGCCTCCACATGGCGGATCAGCTTGCAGGCGGATTGGGCCATTCGCTCCAGCCGGTACTTTTCCCGGCCGCTCAGCAGGGTAAAGCCCCCCATGCTTTCGTCCGCGTACTGTAAAATCAGGCTCCGCACCCATTTCAGCAGCTCGTCTTCCGTCATGGCCGCCCGTTTGGCGGCGTCTTCCCGGAACACACGCTCGAACAGATAGTGCATCAGGGTGCCGTACTGCATCACGTCCACCTCGGCGGGACGGCGCTCCTTAGCGCCCAGACCGTACCGGCAGAAATATTTGAAAGGACAGCTGTAATAGCTTTCCACCTGGGACGGGGACAGAAACAGGTCCCGGCCGAAAAGGCGCCGGGCAAGGGCCGGGTCCTCAATGCGCTGGGGCCTCTGCCCCGCGGCGCGCTCCAGGGCCTCCAGCCGTCCCCGGTATTCCTCCCGGTCCTGAAACAGCAGCCGCAGGGCCGCCGCCTCGCCGGAATTCTCCCGGAACCGGGCGGCCATACGGGAAAAGGCGGCCTCCCGGGTGTTGGCGAAATATTCGTCCGGCAGCCCCGACAAAGGCTCCAGGGTGGGGAAAACCGCCCGGACGGCGCTTACCAGCTCGCTGGGCTCCCGGTCCTCGCCGCCGGCGGTCCTGGGCCAGCAGACAAACAGCATCTCCGAAGGAGCGCAGGCCACCGAATAGGCCAGATACCGCTCCTCCGCGGCCTTCAGCTCCAACGGGTCTCCCAAAGGCAGGTCCAGGTCGATCAGCTCCCGGCGCTCCGCGTCGGAAAACACCCCGGAGGACTTGGGCGTTAAGGGGAATTCCCCCTGGGCCGCGCCGATGAGGAACGCCGCCTTGGGGGAGGACTGCCGCACCTGCTCCGCCGTGCCGAAGATCACCTGGTCTACCGTCTGGGGGATCTCGGACACGTCCTCCCGAGCCGCCACTTCTTTCAACAGCCGGTAATACCGCTCCCGGGGAACCTTTTTGTCCCCCAGAATGGCGTGCATCTGGTCCAAAAGGCCCATCAGCAGGTCCCACACCCGCAGCTGCTTCTGGGCCAGGCCGTCCTCGCCGGCCTCCTCCAGGGCCCGGCAGCAGGCGGGAAGGTTCTCCTCCATGCCAAAGCGCTGCAGCAGGTCGAACACCGCCTGGGAGATCTCCGCGCCCGAGGCGTCCCGGGTGGCAAAGGAAAAGCTTTCCAGCGGGGCGATCAGCCGCTTCCGCAGGTTGTTGAGCCGTGTGAGCTCCTCCGCGTCCGCCGGGGTCATTTCCCGGCCGAAGCCCTCCGGGTGGCGGAGGAATTCCTCCCGCCAGTCCCCGCCGTTGATCCGCCACAGGAAGGCATAGTTTTCCAGGGCGGAGATCTCCTCTGCCGTAAAGCCGGAGATCCCCGTTTTCAGCAATTCCAAAAGGCTGTCCGTGTCAAAGCCGGACTGCACCGCCTCAAAAGCCCCCAGCACAAAGCGCATCACCGGCTCCGCGTCCACCTGGTCCGGCTGGGACACAAAGCAGGGAATGCCCCGCCTGCGCAGGGCCGTATCCAGGCTGCCGAAATAGCGGTCCAGGCTCCGGCAGATAATGGAAAAGTCCCGGTAACGCCAGCCCCGCTCCGCCGTCAGCCGGCGAATAGTGGCCGCCACGAACTCCGCTTCCTCGTACACGTCACGGGCTTCGAAAACCTCCACGCCCCGGTGGTCGTCGGAGGTGAGCTCCTGGCTGCCGCAGAACAGCTGGGATTCCAGCAGCTTCAGGTTCTCGTTTTGAAACCGGGGGGAACCCGTCAGCCAAACCGGCGGCAGCACTTCCACGCCCCAATCGGCGGCGGCCCGGGTCAGCCGGGCCCGGGTCCTGTCCACCAGGGCGAACAGCCCGGACCCGCTCCGGTCCAGCCCGTCGGTACACAGGGAAACCGTAACCTTTTCCGCCTTCCGGAGGATCTGGCACAGCACCGCCATTTCCTGCACGGTAAAACCCTCAAAGGAGTCCACCGCCACGGCGGCGCCCCGGAAGAAATCGCTGGTCTCCAGCGTTTCCCGCAGGCGGGTCAGGTCGTCCCGGGAATCCAGGTAAGAGGCCTCTACCAGGGCCTCAAAGGCGCCGTACAGCAGGGCGATCTCCGAAAGCTTTTTGGCAAGGCCGCTGTCTCCCAGCTTTGCCGCCGTTTCCGTAAGCTGCCCGGGGGTGATGCCGCACAGCTTCATTTCGTTTACCGCCGTCAGCATCAGGTCGGTGACCCGGCCATTTTTCGCCGCGTTGGCGTAGACCTCCAGCTGGTCTTCGCACTGGGCCAGGGCGGAGAACATCAAAATCCGCCTGCCCCCGTCGCTGAGCCTCCGTCCTGCCGCTCCGCCCTCGCTGCGGAACACCGCCTCCGCCAGCCGGGTAAAGCTGTACACCTGGATCCGGTTGGCCCCCTCCTGGCCGCAGAGCCTCAGCATGGCCCGTTCCGTCTCAAAGGAATACTGCTCCGGCACGATCATGACCAGCTTCCCGCCGGACCGGCTCTTTTCCGCCAGCATCCGGCGCAGATATTCTGTTTTTCCGCTTCCGGCGCGGCCCAGCACAAATTCCAGCACAGCCCCAGCCCCTTCCGACACCTGCGGTGTCCCTCGTGTACCATCTCTTGTGAAAAACGGCAGTCTACCGCACCTGGCGGTGAGCGCGTCCCGGTGGGACGCTGGTGCGAACCGACCGAGCCGGCAGGCGAGAATGTTTCTCGTGTACCCTCTCTGGCGTAGACCGGAAGTTTACCGCCCGACCTCAGCCTTTGCGGATATTATACCATAAGCACCGAAGGTGCGTTGGTATAATGTGTCCATCGCTCGTCTGAGCAACGCGAAGAACTGAGCGGGACAAATAAAAATCTATAATATCCGCGTCTTTTGCGGATATTATACCACACCTTCCTTCTTTTGCACAAGAAAAGCCTCCCGGCGGCAGAATTCCTGCCGCCGGGAAGCCCTTCCCCTGCAAAAATGCTCTATTTCCCTTCCAGCAGCTTTTTCAGCTCCTCCCAGAGCTCCACCGCCTTGAATTTCACCTTGTACTTTTCCGGCTGCTCCACAATATCCCGCTGGCTGTCCGGCAGCCCGGCCAGCACGTCCTCCCGGGGTTCCGCCGCCGGCAGGCACAGGGCGGGGAACACCACGCACCACCAGTTTTTCCCTTTCCCCTCGCCGATGGTGATCCGCAGGGTCCTGTACTTCCCGGCGGGCAGGGCAAAATCCTCATACTGCCGGGTGGTGAAATACATGTCCGTCATCTGGGCGGTCACCTTCTCCCCCGCCCCTTCCGAACGCAGCGCTTTTTCCGCCGCCTTCCGCAGGCTTTCCAGATGGACGCACAGCGCGGCGCTGGCCTGCTCCATGGAATCCGCCGGGGCGCACCACTCCGCTGCCTCCCGCAGCACCGCGTCCCGCACCTTCAGCTTTACCGCCTGATCCTCCGGAGAATCGGAATTTGCCACCACGTGGAGCCGCAGGACCTCTTCGGGCAGCTGGGCGCAGGACACGGCAAAGGGAAACCACCCCGCCACCGCCGCCAGCAGAAAGCCGCACACCGCCGCTCTGGCCAAAAGCCGTTTTCCAAAAACGTTCATATGTACCCTCTCCTTTCCGTTCGGAGAGAGTATGGTTCGGTTTTTGGGTGAATATACAGGTTGACAGGCATTGTATAATAGAAAGTGTAATTCTCGATCCAAAAGGAGGAACCCCCGTGCTCCACGTGCTGTTGGACGCCCTTTTCGACGCCTTGAAAGCCCTGCCCTTTTTGTTCGGCGCCTATCTGCTCATCGAGTTTCTGGAGCACCGCAGCAGCGAAAAGCTGATTTCCATATTGTCCCGGCTGGGACCTCTGGGCCCCCTGGGAGGCGCGGCGCTGGGCTGCGTGCCCCAGTGCGGCTTTTCCGTGGCAGCCGCCAACTTTTACGCCGGGCGGCTGATCACCCCCGGCACTCTGCTGGCGGTGTTTTTGGCCACCAGCGACGAAGCGCTGCCCATTCTGCTCTCCCGGCCCCAGGCCTTTCCCGACCTGATCCGGCTGCTGCTCGTAAAGCTGGTCGCCGCCATCGTTTTCGGCCTGTTGACCGACCTGATCCTCAAACGCTTTTTAAAGCCGGCCGCAAAAGCCCCCTTCCACGACCTCTGCGAGCACTGCGGCTGCGAAAAGGACGGCATTCTCCGGGCAGCCCTGCGCCATACGGGAAAAATCTTCCTGTTCCTGCTGCTGATCAACCTGGTCCTGGGGACCGGGATCCATTTTGTGGGGGAAGAAAACATCTCCCGGCTGCTGCTGTCGGGCAGCGTGTTCCAGCCCCTGCTCTGCGCGCTGATCGGCTTTATTCCCAACTGTGCCGCCTCCGTGATCCTCACCGAGCTTTACCTGGCTGGCTCTCTGTCTTTCGGCGCGGCCGTGGCGGGACTGTGCACCGGAGCCGGGCTGGGCCTGGCGGTGCTGTTCAAAGCCAACCGCCGGGTAAAGGAAAATCTTTCCCTGATGGGCGTGCTCTATGTGGCCGCCGTTATCACCGGCGTGTGCTGCGACCTGCTTTTCTAAGCCTGGAAGCCTTCAAAAGGAAAGCCCCTCCGATTATGATCGGAGGGGCTTTTGCGCGCTTATTCCCGGCTCTCCGCCTGCTTTTTAAAGTAAGAGAGCAGGGAATAAATGATATGCTTCTGTTCCTCGTCCAGCTCGTCCAGCCGGACGGTCTCCGCCCCGTCCAGCCCCAGAAGATAGTCGACGGACACATTGAAGAACAGGGAAAGTTCTACCAGCTTGGCGGCTGTGGGAACGGAGATCCCCATCTCCCAGGCGTTTACGCTGGAACGGGTCACAGACATCAGCTTTGCCAGCTCCGTCTGGGTCATGCCCCGGGAAAGCCTGAGCTGCTTAATTCTCTTGTCGGCTTCAATGACCATTGCCACACCTCTTTGTGTCAATTATATCCTTCCTCAAATGATATTTAATTATCATTTATGATTAATATAATTTGACAAACGGTGGATCCTGTGCCATAATGGGGGTACGGTTTTTGTCGAGATTTGACGCGGCAAGATCCCAGAAGATTCGAGGAGGTATTCGCCATGACAGATCAAAATGCACAGCAGCCTTTGCAGGAACCGGCTCAGTCCCCCCAGCTCCCCCAGACGCCCGTCCCCCAGCCCGAGCCGCCCACAAAATTCTGCAAGCACTGCGGAGGAAAGATTCCGGCGGACGCGGTGGTCTGCACCTTGTGCGGCCGTCAGGTGGAGGAAGTGTCCCAGGGAAGCGCTCCCAACATCGTCATCAACAATTCCAATCAGAACACCAATCAGAACGTAAACCAGAACCTGGCCGCTTTTGCCGCCGCAAAGGCCCGGAGCAAGTGGGTGGCCCTGGCCCTCTGCTTTTTTCTGGGAGGCCTTGGCGCTCACAAATTCTACGAGGGCAAAACCGGTATGGGCGTGCTGTAT
>CAZBDS010000038.1:0-10835 GCA_964490735.1 uncultured Acutalibacter sp.
AAGTATTTCGCCGAGATCTAAGGAAGATTTCCCATACTCGCGAAACTGAAAGCAGTAATATGCTGAAAAGATCCCGCAGGGCAACTTGTGGGATCTTATTTTAGGGGGAGAGAATGACTGTGGAACGGGAAAGCCTGCGCGTCCTGCGGAAAGAGCCCGGGACAAAACGGATCCTTGCCGTCAGCGACGTTCACGGCGAGCGGGGGCTCTTGGACGGGCTTCTGAAAAAGCTCGACTACCGGCCGGAGGAGGACGCCCTTGTGGTCGTGGGGGACGTCGTCCAGAGGGGCTGGGAAAACCTTGCCGCCCTGCGGCGCGTGATGGAGCTTGCAAAGCTGGAAAACGTCTTTGTTTTGCTTGGCAATAATGATGATTTCCTGGAGCACGGCCGGGACGAAAAGGTGTTTGAGCACACCTTCTTTTTCCGGGAGCGGTCCCTCTTGGGGGATATGCTGCTGCAGGCCGGGCTGGAGCTTCCTAAAAGCGTGGAGGAGACCCGCCCGCTGCGCCGAAAGGCGGAGGAGCTCTATCCCGAGGAGCACCGGTTTTTGAGAGAGCGGCCCCATATCCTGGAAACGGAGCGGTTCCTGTTTGCCCACGCAGGCCTTGAAAGCGAAAATCTGGAAAGGGAGGACCGGGACTTCGTCCTCGCCACGGCGAGTTTTCACGAAACAGTGGAGCACGTCTTTTCAAAGCTTCTGGTCGTGGGGCACTGGCCGGCGGCAAATTACCGCAGGGACCTCTTGAGCTGCGCGCCGGTTTACAACGAAAAACACCATATCCTTTCCATCGACGGCGGAAATGTGGTGCAGAGGGTAGGTCAGCTGGTAGGCGTGATTCTGGATAATGAGACCGGCAATTGGAGCTGGACCAGCGTAAACGGCTTTCCGAAAATCAAGGCGCCCTGCTCTCAAGAGGCCTGTCCCGGAACGCTTGTCACCTGGCCCGAAAACTATGTGGAGCTGCTGGAACGGGGAGAGGCCTTTTCCCGCTGCTGGGTCAAAAAAGACGGCACGGTGCTTGTGATCCCCAATGAGTTCCTCTTCAAGGACGGGGAAAAGCTGCGCACCGACACCATAACGGGGGCCCTGCTTTCGGTAGAGAGGGGCGAGGAGGTCGGCGTGGTGAAGGACCTGGGCGACCGCCTGCTGATCGTCAAAAACGGCGAGGCCGGTTTTTTGCTGCTGAAGTGAAAAGAGTACAGGGCCGGTATACAAAAAAGGAAGCCGGGAGATCCGTGGATCTCCCGGCTTCCTTTAGTTAACGCAGTATAGTCCGGGCCTTATTTTGCCAGCTCGGCAAAGCGCATGAGAATGATGGCCACTTCGGCCCGGGTGGCGGTGCCTTGGGGAGCCAGGCTGGCGGACGAGCGGCCTGTGATCAGTCCGGCGGCGTTGGCCCACTGCATGGCTTCCAACGCCCAATCGCTGACGCGGGAAGCGTCGGTGTAGGCGGAAAGCTCGCCGGAAGGGCTGACATCGTACTGCATAAACTTGGCGTAGCGGTAAAGCATGGCCGCCAGCTGTTCTCGGGTGACGGGATCGCTGCCGCCGAAGCGGTTGCTGCCGTAGCCGTTTACAATGCCGCTGCCGCTGGCCCAGAGCACCGCGTCGGTATACCAGGCGTTTGCGGAAACGTCCTCAAAGAGGCTGCCGCCGGAACTCTCCGGCTTGCCGGCCAGGCGGTAGAGGACCGTGGCGACCATAGCGCGGTTCATGTTCCGGTTGGGGGAGAAAACCGTGTCGGAGGTACCGTTGAACAGCTCCTCTCCGTACACGTACTGTACGGCCTCCCGGTACCAGGCGCCGGCGGGCACATCGACAAAGGGTACCTGGCCGGTCAGCCTGGCGTAAGCCAGCTCCGCCTGAGTCAGCAGGGCATAGTTGGAAACCAGCTTTTTCTGGTCGCCGCTGAGCTGATTGTAGGCACTGCGGGCGGCGGCGATTTTGCTGCCGCTGTCCTTGGTGACTGTGCCAATGGCGTTGATCAGGTCAACGACCGCCGCGGCGTCTCCCACAGGCTGGGGGCCGGAAGGATCCGCAGGATCTATGTCCGCCGCCTCCTGCCACTTGTTCGTGTTGTCCACCGGGTCGGTGTAATCGTCCACATAGCGCCAGATGATGGAATCTCCGTCCTTGAGCCAGCAGTACCGCAGCCCCACACCGGGATAGCTTCCGTTGACCAGATATTTCCAGCCGCTGTGCGGGCCGTTGTCGAATTCCCGCAGCCAGTAGCCGCCCAGAACCGAGGGCGCCCGAATACCTTCGATGTAGCCGGTACGGTTTTCCGCAAAGTCCAGACCGGCCTGGTTCAGCGCGGCCGCAAAGGCGTCGTATACGGTGGCGCCCTGGGGGACGGTCACCGATCTTGTGCGGAGCCAGTTGGTGTATTGGCCGTGTCCGGACGAGCTGCCATGCAGGGCGTCTCCTATCAGGCGGAAAGAGACTGTAATGTTGTCCTGGGGTGTGACGGGACCGCCGCCCCCTCCGGTGGAAACGCGCTTCAGCCCCGCCAGGGCGGCAGCCAGCGCGGTGTCCGCAACCGTCAACGCCGCGTCGTCAGAAGATCCGCTGTCCAGAACGCGCCGGGCCTCTTCCACGGCTTCCTGCAAAGCGTTCCAGGTTTCCGCCGTGTAATCGGAGGCCTGCAGGGCCTCTGCCTCTGTCAGCCGCTGGCTCAGCACCGAGCGGGCGTCTGCCGCATCCAGCAGATGATAGAGGCCGTTTTCGCCGGCGATAAGCCTGCGGTAGGCCGTAAAGGCCATCAGGGCCTGGGTGGTGCTCATGGGCTGGGCGGCCAGGTCGGCAGCGTAGTGCTTGTAGCCGCCGCCGGCGTGGGCAAAGCCGGTCAGATTTGTCAGCAGGTTTACGGCGGCGTTGCGGACAAAGCCGTTGGCGCTGTCTACGGGATCCAGTCCCAGCGTTGTCAGGGCAATCACCACCTGGGAGGCCGATTCCACGTTGCTGTTAAAGCCGCAGTTGGAGGTCATCTGCTTTTTAAGGTAGGCAAGGGCCTTGTCCACCGCCATTTGTACGTCCTGACGGGCAGCGCGGTAGGGAGCCAGAGCCTGAATGGCCATGGCGGTCATGTCCACGCTGGAGGTGCGGTTGTCGTTCAGACCGAAACCGCCGTCGGAGGCCTGATAGCGCTGGAGGAGTTCGGAAATCAGCTTTTCCCGGGTCCAAAGGGCGTTGGACGGCACGGAGTATTCCCGGCTGTCCATGGCGATAAGCGCCCACATGGGGCAGTTGCCACTTTCCTGCATACGGGTGCTGTTGTAAAGCAGTTCGATGAAGTTCAACCCCCGGAAATCGGCGGCGTTCTGCCCCAGGGCCCCCAGGGTAAGGGCCACGCGGGCAAGGGTGGTGGGCATCATGGCCGCGGCGTCGGGAGTCCCCTTATAGGTGCCTTCCACCGAGTTTAGATAGGCGTCGATCTTTTCCTGGGCGATGGTCTGCCCGGACCGGCGCAGGCTGAAGATCTCCCACTCGCTGCCGTAGGTATAGTCCGTGGTGTTGGAAACCAGATACCCCTGGCCGTTGGCAATGCCCGCTGCCGTCAGGGCGGCGTTGTCGGCGGGCGTCAGGGGCGCGCCGTTCTCTACCGTAACGGTAAAGGTCACGGCCTGTGCGCCACCGGTCTGATCCCGGGGCGTGCCCGTAACGGTGACCGTGCCGGCCACTACGCCGTTGAGCTTATACTTTGGATTGGCCACGCAGGGCTTGCCGCCCTGGCCGTCCTCCTCCCAGATGCCCAGGGCCCCGTCGCGGACGATCTCCACCTCGCCGCCGTCGGTACTGGCAAAAGACCAGTCCATCGCGGGTTCGGTGACAGGGCCTGCCTTGGTCCCGGTAAAGGTAATGGGCAGGGAGAGGCTTTCGTTTTCCCTGACCGTAAGCTCAGCCGGAGAGACGCTTACAGAGGCCACGGGGTTTTTGTATTCGATGGTGATGGTGCTGCTTCCCTCTACCCGGGGCTGCCGGCCGTCGGCCTCCACCACAGCGGTCAGGGTTGTGGTGCCGGCCTTATAGGGCAGCACCGCCCGGATCATGCTGGGGATATACTCCGCCACAGAGGGGTTGCTGGAGGTCATGGTCCACTTGTCGCGGTAGCTGGCGTTTGCAGGCTCCACCACCACGTCGCCCGCCCCATGGGACAGGTTCAGATCCAGGAAATTGGCCAGGTTCTCGCTGTTGGGGTTGTGCTGGTGAATGACATAGCTGCCCTGGGGAGCAGGGGTGATCTTGGTTACCGGGACAAAGGCGGAAATGATTTTTACGGTAACGGTCTTGCCCATGTAGGTGGCGCTCAGGGTCATTTCACCCGGCTCTTCGGCGTAGAAGGTGCCGTTTACGCGATGGAGCGGGCCGGTGTGGCTGAACTGCACCTGAGAGGCCGAAAGGTAGCTCCAGTCCGTTCCCCGCAGGATCTCGGGAAGCAAAGTGACCTGCTCGCTGCCCTGCAGCGTTAAAGACCCGCCTACCGGCTGGCCCTGCAGCGTTAAGCGGAAATCGTCGATTTCCCCGCCCTCTACTACGGTGACGGTAAACCGGACCAGCTCCTGGGAACCGTCTTCTTCCGAACGATAGGCCACCACCTCTGCGCTGCCGGCCTTGTAGATGTTCAGGGTACCGCCTGTGTTGACGAGGAGCACATCTTTGTTGCCCACGATGGTGTCTTCCCAGCGGGCAGCGCCTTCCAAGGAGAACTGGCCCACGGCGGGGCTGGCTCCGGCGTCCTGCAGGCTGACTGTCAGGCCCTCATCGCTGGGGAAGGTGACTGCGGTGCCGTCGCGGTAAGTAAAGGTGACGGTTACGGGCTCCGGCGGGGTGTAGGTTTCCGTTTCGCCAAGGTGGGGGAAGCCTTGGGAGGAAAGGGTCCATTCCTTGCCGTGGGGACCCTTGTTTTGATTCAGCAGGGAAAGGAATTCCGGACTGAAGAAATCTTTCCGAGACTTTACCTGGCAGTCCTTGACGGCGCCTTCACCCGCGCCCTTAAAATTGGCTGTCAGGCCATAACAGGTCTGGATCAGGCTGTTGGCGTTGGCGGTTCCCGCCAGCACGCCCGGGCTGCCGCTGCTTGTCACGCTGCCGGCCGCATAGCTGTTGACAATGGCTCCGCCGGACTTCAGCGTACCGACAAAGCCGCCCGCGCTTACAGCTCCGCCGGGAGTCACGTTCACCCGGGACCAGCAGTTGACCACCAAGCCCTCGCTGGAATTCGCCAGAGAGCCGGAGCTGGTGGAATAGGATACGCTGCCCAGAAGGCCCAGATTTTGCACGACAGCGCCCGGGCCCAAGGCGGACCACAAATGGCTGTGATTGGAAGTATTTAGCGTGATCGTATGACCGTTGCCGTCTAAAACGGCGTTCATGGTTTCAAACGTTCCAAACCACATGCCCGTGATTTCTATGTCCGCGTCCAGACGGTAGTATTTTCCAGCCGCCAGGCTTTCCAGCTGATCCGCAGAGGTGACGGAGATCACGTCTTTCCCGGCCAGATCCACCGCGTTTAGGGAACGTTCTGTCAAGCCGCTGTAGGCCGTGTTCAGGGCGGCCGTGGCGTTTACCACTGAGCTTTGCTTGGGCGCCTCCTGGGCGAGGACCGACGTCGCCCGGTCCAGCGCCTCGTTGAAAGCGGTCCAGCTGTCCGCCGTGTAAACCTTACCGGCGCCAGCAGTTTGGCCGGCGGCGGCGCGCAGGGCGTCAATTTCCTCCGGAGAGGCGGCAGGCGACTCCGCGCCCCGTTTCAGGGAGAGGCGGCCTTCCCTGACCTCCCATTCCAGATCGCCGGCAGAAGCGTCGCGGCTGGCATTGAGCCGCTCCACATAATCCGCGGGCTGAAAATCGACCGGATCGGTAAGCAGGACATTGCTGTCACCGGTGGGAATGACTTCCACGGACATGCCGGTCTTGGTGCCGATTCTGTCCGAGCCCACGCCAATGCTGTTTTTGATATCCACGTCATAAAAATCAATATTTGCAAGGGCGCCGTAAGCGTTGGCCTCACCGGGTGCAAAGGCGCCGGCATAAACGCAGTTCCGAACGCTGGCGCCGCTGGCGGTGTAATTGATGAGGCCGGCTGCGTATTTGGCGAACCAGTCAGATCCCGCAGCCCCTGTGTAGGTTACGCCCGCGTAAGAAATGCAGTTGCGGAGAGCCCCTCTGCCGCCCGTTGCCAGGGAAGCGATGCTGTTATCGCTGCTGACGCTGCCGTCCAGAATCAGATTGACCACTGTGGCGTTGCCCATATTCCCAAACAGCGGCGCGCCGTTCAGCGTAACGGTGTACCCGTTGCCGTCCAGCGAAAGACCGTCGTTCAGCACGGCGACAGGCGTCCAATCGAGGGGCAGTGTGATGTCTGCCGCCAGGATAAACTTGCTGCCTTCCGCCGCGTTCGCCAGCTGCCGCAAACCGTCCGCTGTGGAAATCTCTGTGGGCTCCGTGTCTGAGGCCCGGGCGGTAAGAACGTTTGCCGGCAGCAGGCTGATCACCATCAGCATTGCCAGCATCAGGGAAACGATCCTTTTTTTCATAGGTTTCTTCCTTCCATGTGTTTTAAGAGTATCCTTCATTCCGCGGCGAAGGGATTTCCCTTTGTGGGTCACATACCGCCTTCCTGACGGTAGGGTCCGGCAGCCTTGAGGAATGATAAAGCGGAAAATAAGCAGGAAGGTCCGGCGGGGCTTTCCGAAAAAGCAGAAAAGCGTGCACCCGGATCTTCCTCTTCCGGGCGCACGCTTAAGCTGCGCGTGCTTTGACGGCGCACGCAGAAAAGGCATCCGGTGATGGGCAGATGCCGTGAACAAAGTCAGCCATAACTGGCGAGGCGTATCTGGCTTATCCTCTCGCTGGAGGCATCACAGTAACCCGCTTGTGGGGACTCTCACCCCGTTCCGCCACCGGTACCCCGGAAACGATGCTCACGTGTATGAAATTGGCTTCAAAATTTTTTTCATGCTATCATAAAGAAAATGAAAATGCAAGGGGCGCGGCAACGCTTTTTTTGTTCAGGTAAAAAGAGGATAAAAAGGGATAAAAAAAGATAAAAAAGGGCAAAAGGAAAAGCCCCCGCGGCTGCAGGGGACTTTCTCTTTAGTCAATTCTATATGCCGGCGGCGGATCACTCGTGGCGCAGGGCGTCAATGGGATTTAAGTTTGCCGCCTTGACCGAGGGCAGCAGGCCGAACAGAATGCCGATTACCATGGAGAACAGCACCGCCAGCAGCATAAAGGGGATACTGATGGACACCGGCGCCTGGGTCAGGTTGGAGATCAGCTCGGCCATGCCGATGCCGGCCCCCACGCCCAGCAGGCCGCCCATACTGGTGAGCACGGCGGCCTCGGTGAGGAACTGCCACAGGATCCGGCCTTTTTTGGCGCCGATGGCCTTTTTCAGGCCGATCTCCCGGGTGCGTTCCGTTACGGAAACCAGCATGATATTCATGACGCCGATGCCGCCCACCAGCAGGGAAATGCTGGCGATCCAGATCAGCTGCTGATTGGTGGCGTTGCTCAGTTCCTGAAGCTCCTTGGCCTTTTCCAAAGTGTCCTCGGCCTTATAGAGCAGGTCTTCGTTGGACTTCTGGGCGTTGAGCAGATCGGCCACGTTTTTGCCCACGGCAGACATGGCTTCTGTGCTGGAGGCCCGTACCGCCAGCTCCTGAGGCTCGTCGTAGGCGAACAGAGAGGGCCAGATGGTGTTGGGGATAAAGATCTTGCCGGAGGAATAGGAATTCATGTAGGTGTAGTAATCCTCCATGCTGTTGATGACGGGCTCGAAGCGGGTCTCCTCTTCTACCACGCCCACCACGACCAGGGCGATGGAATTGTACTCGATAGTCTGTCCCACGGGTTCTTCCCCCTGGAACAGGCTTTTGGCGGTAGCGCTGTCCACCACCGCGATGGGGCGGCTGTTCTGGAAGTCCCGCGGTGTGAAGATCTTACCCCGTTTTACCGTGTAGCCGCAGGTGCTGAAATAATTGTTGTCCACGCCGTACACGTCGCAGCCGGACAGCTCTGTATTGCCAAAGTAAAAGGAATTGCCGTAGCTGGTGCGCCGGTTGTATACCGCGGCGGCCTCCACGTCGGGCGTATTCAAAATGGCGCTGTACACATCGTCGCTGACCTGGGGGACGCCGGCAGGGATCCCCTCGTTGCCCATGTCATAGGGGTAATCGGTAGACTCTGCGTGGTACAGCTGAACCCGCACCACGTTGTTGCCGGCGCCGATCAGGTTTTGCTTGATCTGCTCGTTGGTGCCCTTGATGGTGGACACGATGGAAATGATGGAGGCAATGCCGATGATAATGCCCAGCATAGTCAGAAAGGACCTCATCTTGTGGGACCAGATCCCCTGAAAGGACAGTCGGATATTTTCAATCAAGGGTCTCGCCTCCTCCGTCGTAAGTGTCGTAGATACCGCCTGTTTCACCGTCTTCTCCCGATCCGGCGGCGCTGGGCTCGCCGTCCGTGTCCCAGCCTTCCCCGTCCTCGCTGTCCAGATAAGTTTCGGAGGAGGAAGAGCCTTCTTCCGGAAGGATCGCATCGCCGGAGGGAATGTCGGCCGCAATGCCGCCGTTCAGATCGCCTCCGGTGCTTTCGGCAGGCATACCCCCGCCGGCAATGGGTCCAAGCTCACTGCCCTGCACCACCACGCGGACGCCTTCTTTCACGTCTGTGCCGTAGGGGAAGGCCACATAGTCGTCGATGGTCAGCCCGGACTTGATCTCAACGGAGGAGCCGTAAAGGATCCTGCCGGTCTGCACGTACTGCTTTACCAGCCGGTCGTCGGGGCCGGCCTTCATCACGTAAGAGCCGGCGTCGTCGTCCCGGACATAAGCCTTTTGGATATACAGAGCATCGGCGGCTTCCTGGTCCTGGGTGTTCATGGTGATATCTACGCCGTAGCCGCTCTGCAGTTCGGCGCCCTCTTCCACCACTGCGGTGAATTCATAGTTGGAGCTGTTGGGGTTTTGAGAGCCGTAATAGTACAAATTACTGTTGGAATCCAGGGGATAGTCGGAAATGCTCACGATCTCTGCGGAGTAGGAGCCGCCGGTCATATAGTCCATAATGGTGACCGTGTCGCCCACCTGGACAATGCCCAGCAGGGTTTCGGTAATAGCGCCGGCCACGTAGCAGGCGTCGTCCCCAGAGACCACCAGGAAAGGCTTCCCTTCACTTTGGGCGGTTTCTTCGTCGATCAGGGTGCGGACCACGCCGTCAATGTTGCTGAGGACTGTGGAATTGTTCAGCAGCAGGGTGGCTTTGTCCAGATCCAGCTGGGCCTGTTTCCGGCTGTGCTGCAAATCGACAATCTCCTGCTTTTTCTCTTCGATGAGCTTTCTGAGCTCCGACGCGGTGTATCCCATATCGTTGTAGTTGTTGGGATTGGAGGTGGCCGTCGGCCGGGGCGTGGCGGGGTGGAACACCTTGGCAATGGATTCCAAAGTATTGCTTTCATAGATCAGGTCCTGAAAGCGGAAGCCGCCGGAAAGGGCTGTGCCGTCCAGCATAAAGGAGGAGATGAGCTGCCCGTAGTTGGAGTCCCCGTCACGCACCTCAAATACAGCGGCAAAGGGGGAAGCCAGCTGCGTCAGCGGCTCCGGGGTAGCGGTGGGAGCGGGAGTGGCATCTTCCTCCGGAAAATCGGGGCCCTCTCCGTCTTCGTCCGGATTCAGGTCAGGGGTGGGCTCCGCCGTAGGATTGGGAGTGGGCGTGGGGGAAAGCTCCATGCCCAGCAGCCACTGCATGAACTGAGGGGTGACGATACAGTCCTGAGTGCACAGGAACACATAGGGGTTTTCCGTGGTGCCGGCACCACGGTAGGGAGCAGAGCCCAGATCGAGACGGCTGTACAGCGTCACGTCCCTGGGGGGGACCGGCGTGGGAGTGGGTGTGGCCGAGGGCCGGGGCGTAGCGGTGGGGCCGGGCCGGGAAGTGGGCCGGCTGGTGGGCCTTGAGGTGGAAGCGGGCCTGGTGTTCTGCAGCTTTTTCAGCTGATTTTGGGCGGCAGTGATGTGAAGATCCGCCGTTTCCAGAGCAATCTTCTTGGCGCGCACGTCAAATTCCAGGCGAACCTGGTCATATTGCAGCAGGGGGTCGCCGATGTGGACTTCCTGGCCTTCCGTTACAAAAATCTGGCTGACCAGTTTGTTGTCATCGTGGTACAGCTCCTGCACATAGTCGTTGACCACCATGCCGGAAGAGGAGCTCTGGTCGCCCCAATAGTAATCGGTGATCTGGCTGACGGGGATTACCTCTACCGTCTTCTGATCGTTTCGGTATTGCAGGTAGAACCAGATGCCCAGCAGCAGGCCCACGATCAGCACGGCCGTTACGCTGGCGGCAATGATCCGCTTCTTCTTTTTGTTCCTGTTCATCGGCGATCCTCCTCAGGGGCAGAGGACGGGCTGTTTTCCAGACCCAGGCCGTCCAGCTCAACTTTGATGGGCTTGCGGAAGCCGCCTTCCGGAGGAGCCTGCAGAACCTGGGCGAGATCTACGTCCAGCTTCAGGGGCGCGTGAAAGCCGCCATCTTCCTCTATCTCCTCGGGTGCGTCGGGCTCTGCGTCCGGGGATTCTTCAGAGAATTCCCGTTCCTCGAAAGAATACAGCTCTGAAGCTTCCTCAGTTTCTTCCGAAGAGCCCCAGATATTGAAGGCCAGCTGCTCGGCCGCGCCTTCCCCGGCAGGGCGGGTCACCAGCTCCGGAGGCTCCAAAAGGTCCTCCACCGGAATGCTGTCGATGTCAAAGATCCCTTCGTTGGACGGTTCCGTGTCTGCGCCCAGGTCCCGGGCAAAGTCCAGCTCCACAGGGATCACCTGGCGGGCAG
>CAZBDS010000039.1:0-10609 GCA_964490735.1 uncultured Acutalibacter sp.
CTGTTCAAGACAGAACCCGGCTTACAGGTTTGGTCACATGCAAAAGGAGGCGCGGTTTCGCGTCTTCTTTATTTTTTGCCGGTCTCTATCCAAACGGAAGGGCGGAAACACCCGTCTGCAAACGATCTTTGGGCCAAGCACAGCTGCTTCAAAAAATAGTGCATACGATTTTTTCGAATTCCTTTGCAAATAAAGCTCTCTTGGGTTATAATCATTTTAAAACCTAGTCCTATGGACTAAAAAAAGGAGTGCATTGAAATGAAAGTTGCTGTAATTGGCTGCGGAACCATTGCCAACGCGGCCCATATCCCGTCTTACATGAACAATCCCGAGGCGGAAATCAAGTATTTCTGCGATATTATTCCCGAGCGCGCGGAAGCCGCTGTAGAGAAATACGGCTGCGGCACGGCCATTGTGGACTATCACGACGCCCTGAAGGATCCAGAGGTGGAGGCCGTTTCCGTCTGCACTCCCAATAACGTTCATTCTGTTATTGCCATCGACGCTCTGCGCGCCGGCAAAAATGTACTGTGCGAAAAGCCCGCGGCCCGCGTTTACTCCGAGGCCTTGGAGATGCAGAAGGTTCAGCACGAGACCGGCAAGGTTCTGAATATCGGCGTGGTAAACCGCTTTAACGACAGCGTCAACCGCATTAAGCAGTATATCGATCAGGGAAAGCTGGGCAATATCCACCATGTCTACGCCAGCTTTAGAGCCCACCGCTCCATTCCCGGCCTGGGCGGCGCCTTTACCACCAAGGCCATCGCAGGCGGCGGCGCTCTTATCGATTGGGGCGTCCACTATCTGGACATCGTCATGTACTGCTGCGGCGATCCCAAAGTGAAGACCGTCTCCGGCGAGACCTTCTGCAAGCTGGGTAAGGACATGAAAAACTATGTCTACACCAGCATGTGGGCCGAGGCCAGCAGCGATAAGGAGAACGGCACCTACGACGTGGACGACTCCGTGACCGCGCTGATTCGCACTTCCGGCCCTGTCATCACCGTAAACGGCGCATGGGCCCAGAACATCGGCGAGTCAGAGACCTACATCGACTTTATGGGCGATAAGGGCGGAATCCGGCTCCATTACGGCTCCGACTTTACACTGTATACCACCGAGAACGGCGCTCTTACCGAGTATACGCCCAAGTTCAATATGCGCGATCATTTCCAGAACGAGATCGACGCTTTTATCGACTGCATCAAGACAGGCAAAAAGCTGCCTTCTCACATCGACACTGTCATTATCACCGCCGAAATGATGCAGGCCATTTACGATTCCGCCGAGCAGCATAAAGAGCTGTCTCTGAACTGATCGAGCGATTGAAAGGAAGGTCATCATGTATCCTTTTTCCATTGGAGTAATGCTGGATTCATTCCGCACCGATTTTCCCACGGCCCTTGGGAAAGCACAGGCTTTGGGCGCCAAGGGCATCCAGGTTTACGCCACCCAGGGCGAGATGTCTCCGGAGCAGATGACAGCGGAGAAGCGCCGGGAGTTCCTGAAAGCTGTCAAGGATCACGGCCTTACAATTTCCGCCCTCTGCGGCGATCTAGGCAAGGGTTTTGGCAACGCTGAGCTGAATCCCTCCCTGATCGAGCAGTCCAAGCGGATCATGGATCTGGCCGGGGATCTGGAAACCGACGTGGTCACTACCCATATCGGCGTAGTACCCGAAGACAAAAACAATCCCCGTTACGGCATTATGCAGGAGGCTTGCGCTGAGCTGGCCCAGTACGCCGATTCTGTAAAAGCCCATTTTGCCATTGAGACCGGTCCCGAGCGTGCCGTTGTGCTCAAAGAGTTCCTGGACGGCCTCCATTCTACCGGTGTGGCCGTCAATCTCGATCCTGCCAATTTTGTCATGGTCACGGGCGATGATCCCGTACAGGCCGTGTACACTCTGAAGGATTATATCGTCCACACCCATGCCAAAGATGGGCATCGGAATTACTACCGAAAGCCCGAAGAGGTTTATGGGCTGGTGGAAGCCGAAATGCTGGCGTCTCCCTCCTTTGTGGAGCTTCCCCTGGGCGAGGGCGACGTGGATTTCCCCAATTACTTGAAAGCTCTTAACGATATCGGCTTTAAGGGCTTCCTCACCATCGAGCGCGAAGTGGGGGACAACCCGGAAGGGGATATCGGCGCGGCTGTTAAGTTCCTGGAGAATCTGATCCGCTGAGTTTTGGAAAACGCTTCCGGTGAAAACCGGGAGCGTTTTTTTCGGAAACAGTTGTAAAATACTATTTGCTGTGCTAGAATTTGTGAGGTTTTCAGAGGCTAAAAAAATACGTCGGAATCGAGGCGGATTTCCATGGACGAAGATTCTTCCAAAAGGCGGTTGTTTCCCAGTCCCACCACACGGAACCTGAAAACATTCGGGATTGTGAACCTGGGTGTATTCCTTTTGTCGGTGGGTGTGTACTTCTTCAAATTTCCAAACCACTTTACCACAGGGGGCGTGACCGGTATTGCCATCATTTTAAACAGCTTTTTCCCCCTGATTTCCCAGGCGACTTTCATGTCGCTGATCAACGGGCTCCTGCTGCTTCTCGGCTTTTTGGTGCTGGGCAGGGACTTCGGCATTTTAACCGCGTACTGCAGCTTGATGTTTTCCTTTGAAACCTGGCTGTTGGAACAGCTATACCCGATGCCAACCCCCTTTACCGATCAGCCTCTGCTGGAGCTCTGTTTTGCTATCATGCTGCCCGCAGTGGGCTCGGCTCTACTCTTTAACTGCAACGCCTCCAGCGGCGGCACGGACATTGTGGCCATGATCTTGAAAAAGTACACCGCGATCGGAGATATCGGCAAGGCCTTGTTCGTCAGCGACAGCCTGATCGCCGCGTCCTCCTGTATCTTCTTTGGAATGAAGACAGGTCTGTTTTCACTGCTGGGCCTTTTTCTGAAAGCCTTTGTGGTGGATTCCGTTATCGAGAGCATCAACCTCTGCAAATTCTTTTCCATTGTCACCTCAAAGCCCGACGAGATCTGCGACTATATCATTCACACACTGAACCGCAGCTCCACCGTCTTGGATGCCGTCGGAGCTTATTCTCACGAAGGCTGCAAGGTTATCCTGATTGCGTGCAGGCGGGGAGAGGCAGTAAAGCTCCGGCAGAGATCCAAGGAGATTGACCCCCATTCCTTCATGTTTATCACCAATACCAGCGAAATCATTGGGAAAGGCTTCCGGACCGTGTAGCCTTCGATCTATCGGGCGGGAGAATAACCCGCCCTTTTTCTTTTTCGGAAAGGGTTTGAAAAAGATGTCGATCTGTGCTATGATAAACAATAATCACGATTGTAGAGATCATTTGAATCCAACGATCGGTTTTTATTTAAAGGGCGGCGAAAAACATGGAAAACAATACCGCGACCAATCCGTATCAGGAAGAATTTTGCAGGATTTTTCGGGAGAATATTACCAGAGAGGGCAGCGACCGGCTGCTGGGCTGGCTTACCACCACGGATTTCTTTACCGCTCCGGCCAGCACAAAATACCACTGTGCTTGCGAATTCGGCCTGGTGCAGCACAGTATCAATGTCTATCAGGTCATGCGGGAACGGTATTTTGAAGAGGGCGACAGCGAAGAGACCTTCGCGCTTTGCGGCCTGCTGCACGACGTCTGTAAGGCTCAGTTTTACAAGGTGTCCACTCGCAACGTAAAGAATGATGAAACCGGCGCCTGGGAAAAGAAGCCCTATTATTCTATCGAAGACGCCTTCCCGTATGGCCACGGAGAAAAATCGGTTTACCTTATTGAACGCTTTGTCCGTTTAAAGCCTGCCGAGGCGGTGGCGATCCGCTGGCACATGGGCAGCTTTGACGATGCGGCCAAAGGCGGCAGCTTTGCCGTAAGCAACGCCTACGACCGGTACCCTCTGGCTGTTAAGCTTCACCTTTCCGATCTGGAGGCCACTTACCTGCGGGAGCACGGCACCTCTGAGGTGCGGCGCTGACCAGATCCCGGTTCCATTGAAAGGACACGCATATGGATGTGATTCTCACTTACGAGCTTTCCAAGCAATATGGCGGCCAGAGCGCGCTGCGGAATTTGAATCTCAAGGTTCCGGAGGGTGGGACGCTTGCCTGCATCGGCGGAAAGAATGCCGGAAAAACCACTCTGCTCCGACTTTTGTCCGGGCTTTGCCGCCCCACATATGGGGAATGCTCGGTTCTGGGCCTTTCGCCGTTTTTCGAGGTGGAAAAGCTCCATTCTCTGGTGGGAACGGCGCTGGAGAGCGCCAGGCTGTATAAGAATATGACCTTGTCTGAAAATCTTCTTTTTTTCGCCGGGATCAATGGTGTAAGTGAAAACGACGCCATAGAGAGAATTTCTTTCCTGCTCCACACCCTGGACATCTGGGAGGCGAGAGACGAAAAGATCAACGAGCTGCCCACCGGCGTGGTACGCCGGGCTTCGCTTGCCAGGGCATTGATCCACAGCCCCAGGCTTCTGCTGCTGGACGCTCCCGCCGCCGGCTTTGACAGGGAAACTTCCGAGAGTACCCATGCGCTGCTTTCCAGGCTGGTGTCTGAGGAAGGAATGACATTGCTTCTTTGTACCCGCGATACCGCCTATGCGTCGCTGCTCTGCGATCATTTTGCCGTAATGGAAGAGGGAGAACTGTTGGCTCGGGGAGACTACGAGACGCTCCGCAAGGGAGCGGGCCTGCGCCGCCGGGCGGCTTTGCGGCTCGGTGAAAACGATCTTCCGCCTCAGGGCTTTCAGCAGACGGCAGACGGCTTATGGCAGCAGGAGATCAAAACGGAAGAAGAGATGGCAAGGATTATTTCGCAAGTGGTTGCTTCTGGCAGCAGACTTTATGAAGCCAAAGTGATCCAGCCGACTTTGGAAGAAATCTACACCGCCATTTTAAAAGGCGGCATACGGAGAGCGGGTGAATCGGATGAACAGGACGACGAGTACGAATACGAGGCGGGGACAGAGGACCCCGGCAGGGGAGAACTGGACAGCCCCGAGAAGGACGACGGCACAGAGCCAGCCGTCCCGGAGACAGGAGAGCCGGAATGGCCGGAGGCCCAGTCCATCGAGAACTCCAGCTTCTAACAGCCGTTCCCTTTTTTCCTCCGCCGAATCGGTGCTGGTAAAAAAGGATCTGAGGACTATTCTGTATCAGCGGGGGATCAGGGCCTTACTGACGGCGCTGCCCGTAGTCCTGATGGTGGTGATCCCCATCGTATTCTCCGTAGCGGTAAGCCTTATGCCCATGGAGGAAAACGCTCCATTACCCGAGGTTTTCAGCTATTTGCTTCCCTCAAACTCCGAGGGTACTCCACGGCAGTTTTGGATGTATATCTTTACCACGCTGCTTTGTCCCATGCTCTTTTTAAGCGTACCCATCATTTGCGCGGTGGCGTCGGCCTCCTGTGCTTTCGTGGGCGAAAAGGCTGATTCCACGCTAGAGACGCTGCTGCTTTCCTCTGTGAACCCAAAGTCCGTTTTCAGCGCCAAGATCACCGCCTGTGCTTTGGTGTCTGTTGCTATTTCCCTGTTGTCCTTTTTGGCCTTCGGTATCACCATGACTGTGGCGGATCTGCTGACAGGAGCGCCTTACTTTTTCAGTTTTGACTGGTTGATTACCGTCCTGCTGCTTATGCCTGCGCTGGCTTTCTTTTCCGTGGTCTATGTCAGCTTGATCCTCATGCGGGTTCACAGCGTGGGGGAGTCCCTGCAAACGGTTGGTTATCTGCTGCTGCCCTTTATTGTGATCTATCTGGCCCAGTTTGCCGGCGTATTCCGCATTACCACACTGTTTCTTGTGGTTCTCGCCGTCCTGCTGGCCGTCTTATCCATTGTGCTCTTCAATCTTTCCGCCCGGAAATTCCAGGCGGAAAACCTGATGGACAAGCCTTTAGATAACGAGTGGGCAGCTTCTCAGCTTGACAGATAAGCTGCGATTTGATACAGTAAATAAAAATTCAACAGCATTTCAAGAAAGGAAGTTCCCAAATGAAAGAAATCCACTACACACCTCATGGCGTCTGCTCCAGAAAAATCGATATCGTGTTGGATGGCGACGTCATTCAGGACGTTAAATTTACCGGTGGCTGCAACGGCAATACCCAAGGGGTTGCCGCTCTGGCCAAGGGCATGAAGGTTCAGGATTACCTGGCGCGCTGCAAAGGAATCCACTGTGGCTTAAAGCACACTTCTTGTCCCGATCAGCTGGCCAAGGCTCTGGAAGAAGCGCTTGCGTCCCGGCAATAAATAGGCATAGGGGAAGGGCGCTGCCGAAAAAGGCAGCGCCCTTCTTTCTTGGCCTTCTTATGGTGTCACAACGCCCGCCTCAGGCGGGAAGGGGGTACTGCTTTTTAGCAGCAGCCGCCACAGTTGTTGCCGCAGCCGCAGTCATTGCCGCCGCAGTTGTTGAAGGTCGTGCCGCAGCCACCGCAGCAGAGAAGGATCAGGACGATGATGATGATCCAAGAACAGCCTCCGTTACCACACATGGAAGAACGCCTCCTTTCATTTACACTCCCATCTTATGGCAAAATCAAAAATGTGTTACTGAAAATAAAAAATCGAGAAAAGGAGAGAAAATAAAAGCAAATAAAAGAAAACAAAAGGTTTTAGTGAGCCGATAAACGATTTTTGACTTTCTTTGACTTTGACTCCCGGGCAGAAATCGCTATAATTAAAGTCAAAGAAAGTCAAAGGCAAAAGAGGCGATTGGCTTGCGTATCAGTGACAGTGTTGCAAACTATATTTTAGAGCTTCTCAAAGAGACCAACGGCATTGCCGAGATCCAGAGAAACGAGTTGGCCAGCGTTTTGGGCTGCGTTCCCAGCCAGATCAATTACGTGCTGACGTCCCGCTTCACGCCGGAGCAGGGCTATTTGGTGGAAAGCAGGCGCGGCGGCGGCGGTTATATCCGGATTACCCGAATGCAGGTTTCGAAACCGGATATGATCATGCATATCATCAACGCTATCGGCATGACATTGGATAGCGGGACTGCCAGGGCCATGACGGAAAACATGGTGCAAAGCGGGATCTTGGAACAGAAGGAAGCCGAGTTTATCCAGGCCGCCGTATCCGAAAAGGCCCTGGCTTCCGTTCCCAAAGAGCTGCGAAATGCGGTCCGGGCCGCTATTTATAAGAACATGCTGCTTGTTACAAGAGCGTAACATAAGGAGGAATCATTATGATCTGTCAAGCTTGTGGAAAGAGAAACGCTACCACCCATGTTAAAACGATTGTAAACGGAAAACTGACCCAATACCACCTTTGCAGCGAGTGCGCTGCGAAGCAGGGATTTAACAGCTTGCTGGGCGGTTGGAACTTCAGCTTTGGCAATCTGTTGAGCGGCCTGATGGGCGGCGCGGAAACGGACAGCGAGGTCCAGCGCTGCAAAAAATGCGGCACCAGTTTTGAGGAGATCGCCAAAACCGGTAAGATCGGCTGTGCAGAATGCTATAATACCTTCCGCCATCAGCTGCTGCCGGTAATCCAGCGGATCCACGGAACCGCCCTCCACAAAGGAAAAAGGCCTGGCAGCTCTGCCATGTGCGTTTCGGAAGGCCCCTCCCAGATTGTGGCGGTGCAGAGCACCGAACTGGACGAGAAAAAACGGCTTTTGCAAAAGGCCATTGAAGAACAGGAATTTGAACGCGCGGCTGTGCTGAGAGACGAGATAAAGGAGATGGAGAACCATGTCTGAAATGTTAAAATGGTATGAAAAAGCAGGGGATCAGGGAGACGTGGTTTTGAGCACACGTGTCCGTTTGGCCCGCAACCTGAAACAGTATCCATTTCCTGCCAGAGCTACCCTTCAGCAAAAGGCCCAGGTAGAGGAAAAGGCGAAGGAGGCCTTGCTTTCCGGCAACAGCATTCTGTCACGAGAATTCCGTTTTCTACAGCTGGAGGAGCTTTCCGACGAAGCCGCTGTGTCGCTGGTAGAGCGTCACCTTGTCAGCCCAGAGTTCATTTCCGACCGGCTGGGAAAAGCGATCCTGGTTTCCGAAGACGAAAGCGTTTCCATCATGATCAACGAGGAAGACCATCTGCGGATTCAAATCATGCGGGAAGGCTTCTCGTTAAAGGACGCTGCCGAAACCGCCGACCGGCTGGACACCCTGTTGGGCGAAAGTCTGGAATTCGCCTTTGACCAGGACTTTGGCTATCTGACCCAGTGTCCCACCAATCTGGGCACCGGAATGCGCGTTTCGGTCATGCTCCACCTGCCTGCCCTGACAGAAAACGGAGCCATGTCCCGTATCGCCGCCAATCTTTCCAAGCTGGGCCTCGCCCTGCGGGGTTCCCATGGGGAAGGAAGCCAGGTAGTAGGCGGCATGTATCAGCTGTCCAATCAGATTACTCTGGGCCTTAGTGAAAACGAGGCCATCGAAAACCTTTCCGCCATTGCACAGCAGTTGATGGAGCAGGAACGCAAAGCCAGAAAGGAATTAAGTGAAAATCTGACCTGGCAGGATAAGATCGAACGGGCTTCCGGCCTTTTGAAAAGCGCCAAGCTTCTTTCCAGCGACGAGTTTGCCGAACTGAGCTCTCATGTTCGCTTAGGGCTTTCTACCGGTTTGCTTCGGGGCTTGACTACCCAGGAGCTGAATGCTCTTTCCGTCCAGGTACAGCCTGCCACGTTGATGATGAACGCCGGAGAGCCGCTGGATCAAAACCAACGTGACCTGCGCCGTGCTGAATTGGCCAGGCAGGTTTGTGCCAAACTAAATTGACATCAGTAAAAAATAAGAATCGCAAAGGAGTGATTTTATGTATCGCTTTAATGGATTTACCGAAAAGGCAAACCAGGCCCTGAATCTGGCAGTGGAATCCGCTCAGGAGATGGGCCACGACTATATTGGCAGCGAGCACGTGGTACTGGGCCTGCTGAAGGAAGGTACCGGCGTGGCCTTTACTGTGCTGAATAAGCTGGGCGTAACGGCAGAAGCCTACGAAGCCCTGATGATGAAGCACTGCGGGACCCGGGAACCCTCCAGCTTGACGCCGGAGGCTTTTACCCCCAGGACTAAGCAGATCCTGCAGATTGCCGCTATGGCAGGCGCCCGCATGCACAACGCCTATGTGGGCACCGAGCACCTGCTGATCGCGGTGATGGAGGACGAAAGCTGCTATGGCATGAGATTCCTCCGCATGCTGAACATTGATCCCAACCGCATTTTGGCAGAGCTGTCGGACCTGCTGAACCACACCTCCTTCCAGGCCTCCGGCGAGACCGCTGCCAGAGGGGAAACCCCTGAGCAAAATGGGGGAAAGGCACTGGACCAATTCGGCCGTGATCTGACCCAGATGGCAGCCCAGGGGAAGATCGACCCTGTGATCGGACGGGAAGAGGAGATCCAACGGGTCGTTCAGATCCTATCCCGCCGCACCAAGAACAACCCTGTGCTGATCGGCGAGCCCGGCGTGGGCAAAACCGCCGTGGCGGAGGGCCTTGCGCTAAAGATATTTTCTGGCGATGTGCCGGAGATTTTGAAAAACAAAAAGCTCATTTCCCTGGAACTGACCGGCATGGTAGCGGGAACAAAATATCGCGGCGACTTTGAGGAACGGATCAAAAACGCCATTGACGAGGTAAAGAGCGACGGCAATATCATTCTCTTTATCGACGAGCTCCACACTATTATTGGCGCAGGTTCGGCCGAAGGCTCCACGGACGCCGCCAATATCCTGAAGCCCGCATTGGCCCGGGGCGATTTCCAGGTGATTGGAGCCACCACCATCAATGAATACCGGAAGCATATTGAGAAAGACGCGGCCTTGGAGCGGCGTTTCCAGCCTGTTACGGTAGATGAGCCCAGCGAGGAAGAAGCCGTTGCCATTCTCAAGGGCTTAAAGGACCGGTATGAAGCCCATCACAAGGTGCAGATCACCGACGAATCCATCGAGGCAGCCGTTAAGCTGTCTTCCCGGTATATTTCCGATCGCTTCCTTCCGGATAAGGCCATCGACTTGATTGATGAAGCTGCTTCACGCGTAAGGCTTAGAACCTTTACAGCTCCGGAAAATCTTCAGGATCTGGAAAAAAAGATCAAGAATATTGAGATTGATAAGGCCGCAGCCGTCAATTCTCAAGATTTTGAGCAGGCTGCTTCCCTGCGGGATAAGCAGAAAGAACTGCAAAGCCAGTTGGAAAAGGCAAAGGACGAATGGTCTGTAAAAAATGAACGGAGCAACAGCGTCGTCACGCCCAACGATATTGCCGATATCGTGTCCATGTGGACCGGCGTGCCCGTATCCCAGCTGACAGAAGAGGAAAGCCAGCGCTTGCTTCGCCTGGAAGAGATTCTCCATAAGCGGGTGATTGGCCAAGAAGAAGCCGTTACGGCCATTTCCAAGGCGATTCGACGTGGCAGGGTGGGCCTGAAGGACAAAAACCGCCCGATCGGTTCCTTCATTTTCCTTGGCCCCACCGGCGTGGGTAAGACCGAGCTGAGCAAAGCGCTGGCCGAAGCCATGTTCGGCGACGAAAAGGCCATTGTCCGGTTCGATATGTCCGAGTATATGGAAAAGCACACGGTGTCCCGCCTGGTGGGCTCGCCTCCCGGCTATGTGGGCTTTGAGGAGGGTGGACAGCTTACTGAGACCGTGCGCAGAAAGCC
>CAZBDS010000040.1:0-8227 GCA_964490735.1 uncultured Acutalibacter sp.
TGCAGCGGGAGCCCAGGTCCACAGGGCTGTCGGCGAACAGGCCGCATTTGGCGAAATCGGCCATTTTATAGCCCAGGGCCCCGGCAAAGGTCTGTAAGAAGGAGCCGCAACCGGAGGAGCAGGCCTCGTTGAGGAAAATGTTATCAATGGCGCCGTTTTTGATCTTGAAGCACTTGATGTCCTGGCCCCCGATATCGATGATAAAGTCTACCTGGGGCTCGAATTTCCGGGCAGCGGTGAAATGGGCGATGGTCTCCACCACACCCAGGTCCAGGCCGAAAGCGTTTTTGATGATCTCCTCGCCGTAGCCCGTAGAGGCGGAGGAGCAGATCTTGATCCCGGGGAATTTTTGGTACAGCTCTTGGAGAAAGTCCCGGACCAGGGGCACGGGGTTGCCGGAATTGGGCAGATAGCGGGAAAAGATGATCTCCTCGTTTTCGTTGACCGCCACGGCCTTTACCGTGGTGGAACCGGCGTCCACGCCCACATAGGCCCGGCCGTCGGGCAGCAGGGCGGCGTCGGTGGGGACGCTGTCCTTCAAGTGCCGGGCGGTGAATTCGTCATATTCTTCCCTGTTTTGGAACAGGGCTTCGCTGCTCTGGTAGTGGTGGCTGGAGCTGTATCCGCGAATGCGGCCGGTGATCTCCTGCAGGTCGAATTCCTCACAGGTCTCGCTCAGGGCGGCGCCTGCCGCCACATAGTAGAGGGAATTTTCCGGGCAGGTGCCGGAAACGCCCAAAATACGGTCGAAAGCGGCGCGCAGCTGGGGAAGGAAGGTGAGCGGGCCGCCCAGATACACCACGTTTCCGGTGATCTCCCGGCCCTGGGCCAGGCCGGCGATGGTCTGGTTGACCACGGCCTCCAAAATGCTTAAGGCGATGTCGTTTTTCTGGGCCCCCTGATTTAAGAGGGCTTGTATATCAGACTTGGCAAACACGCCGCACCGGGAAGCAATGCTGTAGGTGCGCTCGCTGCTTTTGGAAAGCTCGTTGAGTCCATCGGGGGTGGTGTCCAACAGGGTGGCCATCTGGTCGATAAAAGCGCCGGTGCCGCCGGCGCAGGAGCCGTTCATGCGGACTTCCATAGAGCCGGAAAGGAACAGGATCTTGGCGTCCTCTCCCCCCAGCTCGATGACCACGTCGGCTTGGGGCTGATATTTCTTTACGGCCGTCCGGGTGGCATACACCTCCTGCACAAAGGGAATGTGCAGGTCTTCCGCCAGTCCCATGCCCGCAGAGCCCGACACGCAGAGGCCCGCGGCCTTCAAGTCGGGAAAACGCTGATGGATCCGGTCCAGCATGGCGGAGGCCTTTTCCGCGATCTGGGAAAAATGGCGCTCATATTCCGAAAATACGGGCGCGCCCGTTTCGTCGTAAACCACGCATTTCAAGGTAGTGGAACCCACGTCCAGTCCGATCTTCATAGTTTCACCAGTCTCTATGTTATTTTGTATTTATTCCGCGATTCTAAAATAAAATCATACCATTTTTCGACCGGAAAATCAACCGTTCTTCCCCTGACGATTTATGGGAAATGATAAAAGACCCCGGCAAAATAGGTATGCCGGAGCCGGAAAAACTATGTTATAATAAAGGAACTGTACGGTTTGGAGAAAACGGAAGCCGGCAGAAAAGGAGAGATCCCATGAAAACAAGCTACGAGCGGCCTGTGTACTACTATGAGACCGACCGCATGGACTGCGTCCACCATTCTAACTATATCCGCTGGTTTGAGGAAGCCCGCATTCATTTTATGCGGGAAAACCGCTTCAGCTACGAAGGCCTGGAGGCAGGCGGGATTATCAGCCCGGTGCTGCAGGCCCAGGCGGACTACAAAAGCATGACCCGCTTTGGAGAGACGGTGCTCATCGAAACGGACGTGCTGGAATACACCGGCACCCGCATTTCCTTTTGCTACACCGTCCGGGACCGGGACACCGGCCGGGTGCGCTGCACAGGAAAGACCGCCCACTGCTTTTTGAACAGGCAGGGGCGGCCGGTACAGCTGAAAAAGGCAAATCCCGCTTATGACGAGGCGGTGCGGCGGGTGCTGAAAGAGCGGTCAGAACAGCAGCTCTAAGGCGCCCAGCAGGCCGGAATCCTGGCCCAGCTCGGCGAATTTAAAATAGACGGGCTCGTCGCTTTCCCCGGCGTGGCGGTACTCGTCGAACACCTGGCGGACCGGGACAAACAGCAGGTCCCCCATGTTGATAAGGCCGCCGCCGAACACGTAGCAGTTGATGTTCAGGGTCTTGTACAGGTTAAAAAGCCACAAGCCCATGGTGTCGGACATCTGCTTTAGGGCTCGCAGGGCCATCTTGTCTCCGGCCCGGGCGGCTTCGTCCAAGATGCGGGCGTCGATCTTTTCCGGGGAACCGTCTGCCAGCGTGAGCATCAAGGTGGGTTCCCCTTCGGCGATCCAGTTCCGGATATAGCGGACGATGGAGCCGCCGGCGGCCAGGCCGTTGGGACAGCCCCGGTTACCGCAGCCGCAGGGCAGCCCCGTGCCCGGAGCCACAATGGAATGACCGCTTTCCCCCGCAAAGCCGTCACTGCCCCGGAACAGCTTGCCGTCGATGATGATAGCCGAGGAAAAGCCGGTGCTCACCGGGCAGTAGAGCATGTGGGGAAAGCCCCGTCCGGCGCCGTGACGGGACTCCGCCAGGGCCGCGCAGTGGCCGTCGTTGCCCACTTCCGTTTTCACGCCGGGCAGCAGCTCGGAAAGAAACCGGCGCAGGGGAAAATGGCTGATGGAGGGCAGCATGCTGCACATGGCCACCACGCCGTCCGCGGCCCGGACCGGCGCGGGAACGCCTACGCCCAAGCCTGCGAGGCAGGCGGGATCCAGCCCCTTTTCCGCCATCATACCTTTTAAGGTTTCAACCATGCCTGTGAAAAGAGCTTCGGCAGAAATGCTCGTGTCGGTGGGAAGCTTAACCTTTGCCACCGGCTGTTTGGCTTCGTCAAAAATGCCCAGGGCAATTTTGGTGCCGCCCACGTCTGCGGCGGCAAAATACTGTTTGTCCATAGTAACGCTCCTCTCTTTGATGTAATAATAAAGCTTTCGGTATAAAAAAGCAAGAAATGCTTTGAAAGACGGCAATCCCCTTTACTTTCCCAGACCGTCATGGTAGGATAACTCGTGCAGGATGAATTGGAAGGAGAGATTGAAACATGGAACTTTATAAAGACCCTTCAAAGACGCCCCGGGAACGGGCGGAGGACCTGCTTTCCCGTCTGAACCTGAAGGAAAAGGTGGGCCAGGTCAACCAGCGGCTGCTGGGCTTTCGATCCTATGAGAGGAAAGGGGAGGAAATTGTCCTTTCCCAGTATTTCCTGGACGAGGTGGAAAAGTGCGGCGGCCTGGGCGTGCTGTACGGCTTGTACCGGGCAGATCCCTGGTCCCAGCGGGATTTTGAGACCGGCCTGTACGGCAAAAACATGAAAAAAGCCTACAACATGGTGCAGAAATACGTGATTGAGCATTCCCGGTTTGGGATTCCGGTGCTGATGAGCACCGAATGCCCCCACGGCCATCAGGCCTTGGACGGTTACCTGCTGCCCGTCAATCTGGCGGTGGGCGCCACCTGGGACCCGGACCTGCTGGAGCGGGCTTACCGGGTGTGCGGAACGCAGTTGAAAGAGCTGGGCGTCCACTACTCCCTGATGTCCATGCTGGACGTGCTGCGGGACCCCCGCTGGGGCCGCAGCGAGGAGTGCTATTCCGAGGACCCCTATCTGGCAGCTTCCCTGGCCCGGCGGGCCGTGAAGGGCTGCCAGGAAGCCGGGGTGCCGGTGGTGGCAAAGCATTTCTGTGCCCAGGGCGAGACCACCGGCGGCGTAAACGCCAGCGCCGCCCGGATCGGCGGACGGGAGCTTAGAGAGATCCATCTGCCCGCCATGAAGGCCTGCTGCGAGGAACATGTGGCCGGCGTGATGGCTGCCTACAACGAGATCGACGGCGTGTTCTGCCACGGCAACAAAGAGCTGCTTCAGGACGTGCTGCGGGGCGAACTGGGCTTTACCGGCGCCGTAATGGCCGACGGCACTGCCATCGACCGGCTGGATAAGCTGACGGGAGATTCTGCCGCCTCTGCCGCCATGGCCCTGGACGCGGGCGTGGGGATCAGCCTGTGGGACCGGGCGTTTTCCTGCCTGGAGGAAGCTGTGGAGCGCGGGCTCGTTTCGGAGGATAGGCTGGATCAGGCTGTCCTGCGGGTGCTGGAATTGAAGTTCTCCTTGGGCTTGTTCGAAAACCCCTATTTGGAGGAAGGAGAGCCCAAGACCTTTTCCTATGAGGAATTCCCCGAGAGCCTGGAGCTGGCCCGGGAAAGCGCCGTGCTGCTGAAAAACGACGGCATTCTGCCCCTGAAGAAAGAAAAGGGCAAGCGTGTGGCGGTGATCGGCCCCAACGCGGACAGCCTTTACAACCAGCTGGGCGACTACACCCCGGCTCAGCGGGAGGGCGCGGGCGTCACCGTGCTACAGGGCCTGCGAGAGGCCTTGGGAGAAGAGAACGTCCGGTACGCGCCGGGCTGCGCCGTGTGCGGCGAAGACCGTTCCGGGATTTCCGACGCGGTCAAGGCCGCCGGGGAAAGCGACCTGGTGGTGCTGGTGCTGGGGGGCTCCTCCAGCCGGTTTGCCGGGGCCAGGTTCGACATCAACGGGGCGGCCATCATGGACGGGCCTGTCCAGATGGACTGCGGCGAAGGCGTGGACGTGACAGACCTGAGCCTGCCCGGCGTCCAGAAAGAGCTGGCTCAGGCCGTGTTCCAGACCGGCAAGCCGGTGGTGACGGTGATCATAGCCGGCCGGCCCTATGCCATTTCCGAGATCTGCGAGAGCTCCCGGGCGGTGCTGTACGCCTTCTATCCCGGTCCCGTGGGCGGAACGGCTTTGGCCGAGCTGCTGCTCGGGAAGCTGTCCCCCTCCGGGCGGCTGCCCGCTTCCCTGCCCCGGAACACGGGAACCGTCCCCTGCTACTACAACTACAAGTCCTCTTACAACCCAGCCGGGCCTTTAAGCCTGTTCCCCTTTGGCTTTGGGCTGTCCTACACCCGCTTTGAAATGAGCGGGGTGCAGTTCCCCGAAACGGCTTCCAAGGCGGAGCTGGAGCAGGGCAAGCGGGCGGAGATCGCCTTCACCCTGAAAAACACCGGGAACATGGACGCCTGGGCGGTGCCCCAGCTCTATGTCCATGACATGCAGGCCAGCACCACCCGGCGGGTCAAGGAGCTGAAGGCCTATGACCGGGTGTTCCTGAAGGCCGGCGAGGAGAAGCGCTGTGTCCTCACCCTGGGGGTAAAAGAGCTTTCCCTGTGGGACAGGGAGATGAACTTTACCCTGGAGCCCGGCGATTTCAAGCTCTTCCTGGAAGAGGGAGGCGCGGTGTGCGCCGAGGGTGTTTTCACCGTCCGGTAAATAACGGTACATGCCCCAAGCGGGCCGCGGAATTTTCCGCGGCCCGTTTTTTCTGCGGGGGAAAGGCCTCCGTTTTGTGAATAAGCTGTAAATTCTCCCGGGAAAAGGCTTGATGAAACGGCGGACAGAGCTTATAATAAATCCACTGAAAATGGGGAAATATCGCTTTCGATTCAAAGGATAAGTCCGGCGTGTAAATAAAAAGACGTTTTCTGCAAGGAGAACTTCTGCATGAAATGGATGGGAAAACAGGGGAAAATTGTGTGGGTCCAGGGCCTGGCCTGCTTTTTGCTGCTGATGGTACAGACGCTGTGCGGCCTGAGCCTGCCCGCCCTGATGGGCAGACTGATCGACGTGGGCGTTCAGCAGGGCGGCGTTGAAGCCGGGGTTCCCGAGGTCCTCAGCGGACGGGGCATGGAGCTTCTCCGGCTGTACATGGACGAGGAAAACCGGCAGATCCTGGATCAGGTCTACCTGTGGCTGGAGCCGGGCAGCAGCGAAGCCCAGCGCGTGGCGGAGCAGTATCCCCCGGCCAGGGAAATAAACCTCTGTGTGCTGCGCGGTGATTTGGACCGGGAAACGCTGGAGCTGGCTGACCGGGCTTACGCCCAGGCCGCCCACGGTTTTCTGCTGGGCCTGGAGGAAGCCAGGGAAAGCGGAGAGCTTTCCCGGTTGATGCAGGCTCTGGAAGCGGAGGCGGAAACCGCCCGGAAAAAGAGAGAAGAAGCCGCCCGGCAGCGGCAGGAGCAGAACCAGTCCTCCGCTGCGGAGCCGCCGGAATCGGAGCCGGAGGAGAGCGAGGTGGAGTTCGGGGCCTATCTGCGGCTTCCCTCAGAGAACCAGGATTTCCTGCCGGAGGGCGTACTGGGGGCCATTCCCGACAACGCCCTGTTCACATTGCCCGAAGGCTTTGCGCCCGGGCAGGAGGACAGCGAAACCGTTTCTCAGCCGGAAGGGACGCAGGAGCCGGAAAGCGCCGGGACCAGCGCCGCCCTGGAGGGCCTTTCCAAAATGAGCATTCGGCAGTTCTACGCCCTGGGGGCCCTTCTGGCCCAAACGCCCCAGGAGAGCAGGGAGAAAACGGCCGCCGCAGTGCGGGACCGCCCGGCCCTGATCGGCGAGCAGACGGGAGCCGTTTTGAAATATATGTTTTATTGGGAAATGGGCGTGGATATGGCAGGCCTTCGCTCCGCATACCTTTGGGGCGCAGGCTGGAAGATGCTGGGCGCGGTGCTGTTGGGCGCCGCTGCCGCGGCGCTCAGCGCGCTGCTTTCCGCCAGGATCTCCGCCGCGGTGGGCCGGGAGCTGCGCCACCGGCTGTACCTCCGGGCGGAAAGCGCCGGGAACCCCCTGCTTCTAGACGACGTGGGGCAGGTCCAGGCGCTGCTGGACGGGATGCCCGCATTGTGCTGCGCGCCTCTTCTGGGGATTGGCGCGGCAGTGCTGGCCGCGGGAAAAAACCTTCCCGCCGCTGGGATCCTGGCCTTTCTTACAGCTGCGCTGCCGGGCCTGCTTGCCCTGGCGCGGAAGGTGTTTCTGCCCCACCGTGAAGCACAGCGTCAAGAGGCCGGCCGGCTGCGGCAGATCGGCCGGGAGCAGCTTTCCGGCCTGACGGAGATCCGCATTTTTGGCCGGGAAGAATTTGAAAAGGAACGGTTCCGCCAGGCAGATCAAAGCCTGGAGAAGGCCTCCCGGCGGGCCGGGCGGAGCGCCTCCCTGGGGGCTCCCGTCCTGCTGCTGGCGATGGATCTGGCCTGTCTGGCTGTCCTTTGGACCGGGGGCAGCGCCGTTGCTGCTTCCACCCTGCGGGCGGGCAATGTACTGGCCTTTTTCCAGTACGTGGTGCTGATTGGGGCGGCCTTTTGGGCCGCAGCCGGTTCCCTTGCCCGGGGGGCCGGAGCGGGCCCGTCCGCGGCGCGGCTTCGGGCGGCTTTGAAGGCTCAGCCGGAACAGGCTGAGGACGGGGACTCCGGAAAGGAGGCGCTGTCATGAGAGAAAAAGGCCTGTTTTCTTCCAGGGACCGCCGGTCCCTGACGAAGGCCCGGAATTTCCGGAGAACTGTGAAAAAACTTTGGAACGAGCTCAAGCCCTGGCGGGCCGCTTTGATTCTGGCGATAGTTTTGGCGGCGGCGTCCGCGCTGTTTTCCCTGGGCGGGCCGAAGGTACTGGCCCTGGCAGTGGACGAGCTCATTTCCGGGGCCCTGCGGATCGTCACGGGAGTGGAGGGCGGAGTAAACCTGCGGGCCGTTGGCCTGCTCCTGCTGATCTTGGCCGGCCTGTACGGATTCAGTGCGGTGTGTGCTTGGCTGCAGGGCCGTCTTACGGCGGGGATTGCCGCCAATATTGCCCGGGAGCTCCGGGAAAAGCTGAATGAAAAGCTGTTCCGGCTGTCTTTGGCGGAATTCCGCAAGACCGGCCGGGAGGACGCCCTGGGCCGGATCACCGGCGGTGTAGATCAAGTGGCCTGGTTTTTGGACCGGGGCGCCGGGCAAGGGGTCCGGGCGGCCTGGGTGCTGGTGGGTGTACCGGTCCTGCTGCTGACCGTCAGCTGGCAGCTGACGCTGGTCACACTGCTGCTGCTTTCTCTTGGATTGGCGCTGGCCCTGCTTTTTTCCCGGCTGCTTGAGGAGCGTGGGAAGTCCCGGAGGGACGCGGCGGATCAAGCCGCTGAACGGGTAAAGGAGCTGTACGTGCGGGCCGCCGAAGGAAAGACGGACGGGGTCGAAGAATTTGACCGGGCCAGCGAAGCGCTGTACCGCGCCGGCTGGAAAGCCCAATTCCTGTCGGGTCTGACAGGGCCCGCGGCG
>CAZBDS010000040.1:8327-10475 GCA_964490735.1 uncultured Acutalibacter sp.
GCTTTGACCATGTAAAATTCGGCTATGAGGATACCCACGAGCTGGTGCTCCGGGACTTTTCCGCTCAGATCCATGCGGGCTGGCGGGTGGCCATCGTGGGCCCGGACGGCGCGGGAAAAACCACCCTGATCCGGCTGCTGCTGCGCTTCTGCCAGCCGAAGGACGGGCAGATCACCGTGGACGGCCGGCCCATCACGGATTTCTCCCGGGCAGACCTGCGGTCGGCCTTTTCCGTGGTATCGGGGGACGCCTGGCTGTGCGGCGGGACCGTGCTGGACAACCTCCGGTATGGAAGGCCAGACGCCGCCGAGGAAGAAGCGGTGGCGGCGGCAAAGGCGGTCCAGTTGGACGGGCTGATCCGCTCGCTGCCTCAGGGTTACCAGACGGTGTTGAACGAAGACAGCCCCCTGACCCGGGGACAGAGGCAGCTTTTGTCCATGGCCCGGGCATTGCTGCGGGACGCCCCCGTGGTGCTCCTGGAGGAGGACGCCGCCCCGGAGGACCAGGAGACGGAAAAGCTGCTCCAAAAGGCTGTGGAACGGCTGACAGAAGGACGCACCAGCCTGATCGTGGCCGCCAGGCCCCCCACGGTTCAAAACGCGGACCTGGTCCTGTACATGGAGGACGGGGACGTGGTGGAGCAGGGCACCCACTGGGAACTGATGGTGCAGGGCGGCCGCTATGCCCAGCTGTACAGCCTTCAAATTGAAGGAAAAAACAGGAATCCGGTATAGGGATTCCGGCTATACTAAAATGCCGGAAAGCAGGAAAACAGACCAATGGAAGTGATCGTATGAAAATCGTTCTTATGATCAACCCCCACGCGGGCAAACAGACAATCCTAAGAGAATTTGTCGAGGTGGAAAAAAGCCTGGAGGAAGGAGACGCCGAAGTGGAAGCGGTGGTGACCACCAACCTGGATCAGGCCCGGCAGCTGGTGGAGCTGGCCGCGGAAAACCCGCCGGACATTTTGATCTGCAGCGGCGGCGACGGCACCCTGAGCCAAACCGTACACCTGCTGCTGGAAGCCGGGGTAAAGATCCCCTTGGGCTACATTCCCGCGGGTACCACCAACGATTTTGCCAACTCCCTGGGGATTCCCAGAGAAGCGCCGAAAGCGGCGAAGCAGATCGTGGGCAGTGTTCCCCGGCCTTTGGATATCGGCCGCTTTGAGGACCGGAACTTTATTTACGTGGCTTCTTTTGGAGCGTTTACCCAGTCCTCCTATTCCACCGACCGGAATATGAAAAACGCCCTGGGCCACTTTGCCTATGTGCTGGAGGGGATCAAGGAGCTGCCGGTGCTGAAGTCCTACCGGGTAAGGGCGGAAACGGCGGAGGGCGGCGTCTATGAAGGAGAGTATATTTTCGGCTCGGTGAGCAATTCCACCTCTTTTGGAGGGATCGTGAAGCTAGACCCGGCCAAAGTGGACCTGAGCGACGGCAAGTTTGAGCTTACCCTGATCAAAACGCCCAAAAACCTGATGGAGCTCAACCGGGTGCTGCTCTCCCTGATGGGCGGCAAGCCCGACGAGGAAATGATGACCTTTGTACCCACCCAGGGAGTGAAATTCTTCTGCTCCGAACCCATGCCCTGGTCCCTGGACGGGGAGTACGCCGAGGGCCGGGAGCAGATCGGGATTTCCGTTCTGCCCAGCGCGGTGGAGATGTTCTATTGACCATTGAACGCCAAGGCCCCGGCGTCCCGTTTTCTGCGGACGACGGGGCTTTTTGCCGAAACAGGGGAATTCATGAAATCTTCACGGTTTTTTCTTGCTTTTGCCACAGAGGCCGGGTACAATAAGCTTAACACTGGAAAAAAGCGCCCTTTTAGGGAAAAAATAACAGGAGAAGGAGAGGGTGGAAAATGGCTTCCGGGAAAATACTGATTGTGGATGACGACACCAATATCTGCGAGCTTTTACGGCTTTATATCGAAAAAGAGGGCTTTGAGGCCTCCATTGCCAACGACGGCGAAACGGCGCTGAAGGTGTTTGATGTGGTGGCCCCCGACCTGATTTTACTAGACATCATGCTGCCCGGTCTGGACGGCTGGCAGGTCTGCCGGGAAATCCGCAAGAAATCCTCCTGCCCCATCATCATGCTCACCGCCAAGGGCGAGGTTTTCGACAAGGTGCTGGGCTTGGAG
>CAZBDS010000041.1:0-10298 GCA_964490735.1 uncultured Acutalibacter sp.
GCAGCAGCGGGTAGCCATTGCCATCGCCTTGGCGAACCGCCCCAAGTTGCTGCTGGCAGACGAGCCCACCGGCTCGGTGGACCCCGTGACTGCCGCTTATATTTTCGATGCTTTCCGCCGGCTGAACCGGGAGCTGGGCCTCACCATCGTTGTGGTAACCCATGATATGAGCGTGGCCAGCAAGGTCAGCCGTGTGGTGCAGATCCAGGACGGAAAGATCAGCACCGAACGGGTTATGCGCCAAAATTATCTGGAGCAGCTTAACCGGACCGCCAGCTTTGAAACTCTGGGCGCCGCCACTCTGATGGACGGCAGCACCCACGAGGAATTTGCTGTGCTCGACCGCAACGACCGGGTGCAGTTGCCGCCGGAAATGCTCCGGGAAGCGGGGCTCAGCGGCCGCAGGGTCAAAATGGCGGTAGAGGACGGGAAGATCGTCATTACACAGCCTAGGGAGGAAGGAGAGTCCGAAGAAAAGACTTCCTAATAGTCTTTTTGTCGGCAGCAGAGGAGGGACTCCGGTGTGCCGGCAGTCTCTCCTTTTCTTTGTTCGGAACGCGACGGACTATTGAAAAAAAACAGACGGTATGCTATAATAAGCGCACTTTCAAACCGGATCTGCCGGTTCAAAAAGAAAGCGAAGGTTTCGTTTCGACTGCGCTTATGTGTACTGATCCGACGCGGGGTTGGGGAGGATAGAATGGAGCTCGTCCTGTTCCGGGACGAGGATAGCTGCGGATAATTTTTTACCAGGAGGCTGCAAAAATGGCAAGAGATTCCCTGCTCCACAATGCGGGAGAGGACACCATTCATTCTAACGAGATCAAACTGGAAACCGGCAAACAAAAGCGTCAGAACTGGTGGTACTACAACCGCTTCCGGCTTTTGGCAGTTGTTGTTGCCGTGGGTTTGATCGTTTCTTTCGTCTATTCCATCGTCAGCAAGGTGGAGCCCGACTACACTGTGGCTTTGGTGACTTCCTATACTATGCCGGAATCCGGCAGGGAAGAGCTGGAGCGCTGTATCGCCGCCTATGCCGACGACCGGAACGGGGACGGGCAGATCAAGGTTACGGTGGCGAACTATACCATGTCCGACGATCCTCAGGACCCCCAGGCGGCAGAAGCTGAGTTTGTCAAGCTTACTGCCGATTTCACCACGAATGAAAGCATGATTTTCCTTCACGACGAAAGCGCTTTTCACTCCATGACCGTCCGGGTGGGAGCTGTTTTCAATTACAATGACGGCACTTCCATGAAGGACACCGACGAGGATTACGAAAATGCTATGTATCCCTGGTCGGAAGTAAAGGCCTTTGCCGATTTTGTGCCTGAGGGCGACCCGGACAGCGGTTTTACCTCTGAGGTTCTGAGCAAGCTCTACAGCGGCCTGCGGATCTCCTTCCGGTCTAAGGAAGGTTCTTCTATTGAAAAGAAGGAAAAGGATCTGGCTTATTACGATGCGTCCCTGGAGCTGTACCACCGGCTGCTGGCCGGTAAAGCGGCGGGAAGCGGGGAGAACTGATATGGCTTCGGTCACGATTTTCGACTCCACCCTTCGGGATGGAGCCCAGGGCGGTGGCATTGCCTTTTCCCTGGAAGACAAGCTCAGCGCGGTCCGTGTGCTGGACCGGCTGGGCGTAGCTTATATCGAGGCGGGAAATCCGGGTTCCAATCCTCGTGACGAGGAGTTTTTCCGTCTGGCTGCCAGGCTTCCCCTAAAGCACGCAAAGCTGGCGGCCTTTGGCAGCACCCGGCGAAAGAACGTCGCGCCGGAGGAAGACGGGAACCTGCTGGCCCTGGCCGGAGCGGGAACCTCCTGCTGCGCCCTGTTTGGGAAGTGCTGGAAGTTCCACGTGGATAGGGTGTTGGAGACCAGCTATGCCGAGAACCTGCGCATGATCGAGGAAAGCTGCCGCTTTTTGAAGGAGCGGGGCAAAGAAGTGATCTTCGACGGCGAGCACTTTTTTGACGGCTGGAAGGACGATCGGAATTTTGCCCTGGCTTCCCTGGACGCTGCGATCCGGGGCGGGGCGGACTGGGTCTGTCTCTGCGATACCAACGGCGGCGCTTTTCCGGAAGAGGTCAAGCACATCGTGGCGGACGTGGTTTCCCACGTGACCGTGCCGGTGGCCGTCCATTTTCACAACGACTGCGGCATGGCGGTGGCCAACAGCATCGAGAGTGTTCTGGCAGGCGCCGCCCAGGTTCAGGGTACCCTGCTGGGCTTTGGGGAGCGCTGCGGCAACGCAAATCTTTCCGCCATTATTCCCAATTTACAGCTGAAGCTGGACATTCCCTGCGTTCCCCCGGAATGCCTGCCCCTGCTGGCCCACGGCGCGTTGGAGCTGGCTTCCGCCGCCAATCTGGATCTGCCCGGTGATCTGCCCTATGTGGGAGAGAATGCCTTTTCTCATAAGGCCGGCATGCACGCCGCCGGCGTTCTAAAGGATTCCCGCTCCTTCGAGCACGTGGATCCCCTGGCTGTGGGAAACGCCAGGAAATTCCCCGCTTCGGAGATTTCCGGCCGGGCGGTGGTGCTGGAAAAGATCCGCCGGGTCTTCCCGGACGTTTCCGCCGATTCGCCGGAGGTCCGGGACGTGCTCCGAGAGCTGAAACGCCTGGAATCGGAGGACTACCAGTTCGAGGGGGCCGACGCCTCCTTCGAGATATTGGTCCGCAAGTTGATGCGGCCCTATCCGCCTTTTTTCAGGCTTTTGTACTATCATATCTACACCGATTACAACGGAGACCGGGACTGCGGCGCCAGCGCTACCGTCAAGGTCCAGGTGGGGGAGGATATCCAGGTGACGGCGGCGGAAGGCAACGGCCCGGTCAACGCCCTGGACATGGCCATGCGCAAGGCCCTCAGCCTGTTCTATCCCGTGCTTTCCCATATGAAGCTTACCGACTACAAGGTACGGGTGTTGGACAGCAAAAGCGCCACAGAGGCCAGGGTCCGGGTATTGATCACTTCCACCGATGGTGAGGAAACCTTTACCACCGTTGGGGTGTCCGGCGATGTGGTGGCTGCCAGCTGGCACGCGCTGGAGGATTCCCTGGAATATCTGCTTTTAAAGAAAGATATAAAGGGGAGAGTATAGTTTCACCCCCAAAAAGCAGGGGATTGTCAAGAGCTTTTATGAAAGGAAGTTTGTTGAATGAAGAATATTGAGATTCGCCGTTTTCAGCCGGGTGATGAGGACAAAATCAATGAATTTTTTGATGACCTTGGATTCGAAGCGAAAATGTTTTTTAACCGCCAGGAGTGGAATAGAAAATCCGCTTTGCGCTATATGGAGGACAAACCCGAGGAATGCGTGCGCTGGATGGCATGTGATGGAGAAAAGATGGTGGGGTATGTCTTTTTATGGGATCTTCATACATCGGTGCCGTGGTTCGGTATTGCTGTTTCTGATTCCTGCAAAGGGATCGGGTTGGGCAGAAAACTTGCTGAGTTTGCGATTTCTTATGCGAAGGAACAAGGAAAAGGCGGTGTTTTGCTGACTACCCATATTGCCAATTTCCGTGCGCAGGCGCTTTATGAAAAATGCGGATTTCAGCGATTGGGGACATCGCTTGGCGGAGAATTGCTGTATCTCTTGCGATTTTAACCTCTAACAATTTTTTGTTCGGCATACCGGGTCTAACTCCTCTGTGCATGATCCAAAATCACTACGAACGCAAGAAAAAGTCGAACATTTTTGACTTTTTCTTGTTTCCCTGTTATAATGCCCTTGACAATTGGGGAGAGTGAGGAATCATTTATGGATCATCGCGAGCGCTTGTCATCCCGTTTGGGATTCATCCTTCTGAGCGCGGGGTGTGCGATCGGCTGCGGCAATGTCTGGAAATTTCCGTGGATGGTCGGCCAATATGGCGGCGGTGGGTTTGTCCTGATTTATGCCATTTGCCTGCTTCTGCTGGGACTTCCTGTCATGGTGATGGAGTTTTCCATGGGCCGCGCTGCCCAGGCGAGTCCCGTCCGCATGTATCAAAAGCTTGAAAAACCCGGGCAGAAATGGCATATCCACGGCTATTTTGCGCTGTTCGGCAACATCTGTCTGATGTCCTTTTACACCGTGGTCGCCGGCTGGATCCTGTACTATTTCTATCGGTTCCTGACCGGTCAGACCGCGGATCTGGGTTTTTCGTCCATGATTGCGAATCCCGGCGTGAATATGCTCTTTATGGTCATTGTGGTCATCATCGGATTTGTCATTCTCAGTTTCAACCTGCAGGGCGGCTTGGAACGGGTTACTAAGTACATGATGGTGGCACTGCTGGTTCTGATGGTGGTCCTGTCTGTCCACTCCATGGGGCTTTCCGGCGCCAAAGAGGGGCTTGCCTTCTATCTTTTGCCCGATTTTTCCAAGATTACCCCCAGCGTGGTGGTCGGCGCGATGAATCAGGCCTTCTTCACTCTAAGCCTCGGCATTGGCGCCATGGCTATTTTTGGCAGCTACATCGGCAAGAATCGTACTTTGCTGGGCGAATCCGTGCATATCATCATACTTGATACCTTTGTGGCAATTACTGCAGGCCTCATCATTTTTCCGGCCTGTTTTTCCTTCGGTCTGGAAGTCAGCTCCGGCCCCGGCCTTTTGTTTGACACCATGGCAACCGTCTTTAACAATATGAACGGCGGCAGGCTCTGGGGATCCATTTTCTTCCTATTTATGGTTTTTGCCTCCATGTCCACCGTATTGGCCGTATTTGAGAATATTCTGGCTTGTATCCGTGAGATGACCGGCTGGAGCCGCCCCAAGGGCAGCATTGTCTGTGCTGTCGGTATTATGGTTACCTCTACCACTACCGCTCTGGGTTACAGTGTCTTTTCCTTCCAGCCTTTTGCGGAGGGCTCTGCCTGGCTGGATTTTTGGGATTTTCTTGTGTCCTATAACCTGCTGCCCTTAGGATCTCTGCTTTTCATTCTTTTCTGCGGCAGCAAGCGCTGGGGCTGGGGCTGGGACAATTTCATCACGGAAGCTAACACCGGCAGGGGCATCACTGTAAAGCGCTGGATGAAGCCGCTTTTCTGCTATGTGGTTCCCGCGGCTATTGTCGTTATCTATGTGATGGGCCTTATCAACTTCCGCTGGAAGTAGTTAGGACGCAAAAAGCCTTCCCAATCGGGGAGGCTTTTCTGTGAACAGGTTTGATTTTACTTAGCGCTTGCATTTCAAACGGATATCTGTTTGAACAGTCAGACGGCGGCGGGATCGAAAAGATCGGCCCGGTTGCACAGATTGCACAGGGCCATGACCGGCAGGGTAAGGCCGCACCAGAGCAGGGAATAGGGCAGGCAGACCTGCCCCATAATATTGAGCGGCATGTTGGAATAATCCCACACCTGACAGCCCAACCAGTCGTTAAAGACAACGCCGATGGCAAATTCCACGCCGGTGATGATGGCCGATCCGGCAACGCACCGGTGGGAAAGGCGCTTTGAAGCCATCTTTTCACAGCATACCTTGTCGATCAATACCATGCACAGGCCCCCGGCCAGGGCCATGGAATAGTGGGTCCTGCCACGCCAGATCATCTCCAGCGTGGGATAAGCGCAGCTGCCGGTCAAAAACAATAAGCCTTCTTTACGCATACACTACCTCCACAAAACAGTGAAAGTAGTATTCCCAGGCTTCCAAATCCTAAACCGGTAGGGCATCTGGAAAATCCAGGCCCTTCTTTATTCGGAAAGCTTCAATTCCCGTTCCAATACATCGGCAAATGCCTGAATCTCCGGGTTCAGCGTGCTGCACCACTTGCGGCACTGCGGATCTTCCCGAAAAACGGCAGGGTTCCTGCGGATCTCCAATACTTTTTCCATCACTTCAGGGGAAGGGCAGAGCTCGTTTTCCAAAGCCCATTCTCCCGCTGCGGTCTTAGCTGTTACCTTTCCGGTGCGCAGGGTGTAAAGACAGCGCGCAATGTCCAGCAGCCACCCGCAGGAATAAAGGCTTTCGCCGGTCTGGGCGGCATGCAGCCGGATGGAGTGATAATGACGGCTTACGGCGCTTTTCAGCTCCTTGTAATCGGGAAGTTCCCAGCGATTTCGCTGATCTTTTCCGAACAGCAGAACGCCGGAGGAGAGAAGTGCATACCGGGAAAAGGCGTCCAGGGAATATGCAGAACAGATTCGCTGGCCGCTGGTACCCCAGTAGACAGTGGTACAGGGAGAGGAGTTCCAGAAAGCGTTCTCCCACAGGATAGCACCCTCAAAAGAACGGTAGGCTTCATCGCGATACCGCTCTTGCAAGGTTTGGCGCAGGTTTACCAGCGTTTTTGCGGTTTCCTCCGGAATTTGAGAAGGGGCCAGGCATAAAAAGTCGATGTCGCTCCAGCCCGGCTTGTAATCGTCCAGGGTTACAGAGCCGTAAATATAGAAGGCAGGGGACGCGCCGAGCAGCGCGGCGATTTCCCGATAGAGAATTCCGGATTTTTCCAGAACATTCATTTTTAGTGACACCTCCGGTTCCAATTCATTATATCCCAAAAAAGAAACCGCCGCAAGGCAGGACCCAAGGAGCTATATTATTTTGCGCGCTTCCGATACTATTTTGCCTTTTTTAGCGGAATCTCTTGTGTTTTTCTGCTCGTTTCCCTATAATAATGCTGAAACAATCCACAAGCATGTGGCTTGATTACAGAAAAGGAAGGTAGGGGTTTTATGAAAGTTCTGGTAACCGGCGGCGCAGGGTATATCGGCAGCCACACCTGCATTGTTTTGCTGGAACAGGGGTATGACGTGGTGATCGTAGACAATCTCTGCAACAGCAAAAAGGTTGCGGTGGACCGCATAGAAGAGCTCAGCGGAAAAAAGGTCGGCTTTTATCAATATGACGTGTGCTGTGAAGAGAGTATGCGGGAGGTCTTTAAGAAAGAGAATGTCGACGCGGTGATCCACTTTGCCGGTCTGAAGGCCGTAGGCGAATCTGTGTCGATCCCGCTGGAATACTATCGGAACAACCTGGAATCCACCCTGACCCTTCTGAAGGTCATGGAGGAATTCAAAGTAAAGAACCTGGTGTTCAGTTCTTCGGCCACGGTTTACGGCGATCCCGCGTCCGTCCCGATTTTGGAAAGCTTCCCGACAGGGGCCACTACCAATCCCTATGGTTCCACCAAGGTGATGATCGAGCGCATTCTGACGGATTATGCCCAGGCAAACCCCGGCTTCAATCCGATTCTTCTGCGGTATTTCAACCCCGTGGGCGCCCATATCAGCGGACGCATCGGCGAAGATCCCAACGGGATCCCCAACAACCTGACCCCCTATATTGCGCAAACTGCTGTGGGCAAACGGGAAAAGGTCCATGTGTTTGGCAACGACTATCCCACGCCCGACGGCACCGGAGTCCGGGATTATATTCATGTGGTGGATCTGGCGGAAGGCCACGCCGCGGCCTTGAAGCTTTTTGAAAAGGGAAATTGCGGCCTGAAGGTTTACAATCTGGGTACCGGTAAGGGGTGCTCCGTGCTGGAAATGATCCGCGCGTTTTCCAAGGCGGTGGGGAAGGAGATCCCCTACGTCATCGACGGACGCCGTCCTGGCGACATCGCGGAGTGTTATGCCGACTGCACCAAGGCTTATGAGGAGTTGGGTTGGAAGGCAAAGCGGTCTTTGGACGACATGTGCGCCGACACCTGGCGCTGGCAGAGGATGAATCCCAATGGCTTTGAAGAGTGATTACAAATTGATTTTAGCTTCCTCATCTCCCAGCAGGAAGCTGCTTTTGGAGCGTGCGGGCCTGCGGTTCGAGGTAAAGGTTTCCGGCGTGGACGAAGATGTTCCCGAGAAATACAAGCCGGCCGAGGTGGTGAAGTGCCTTGCCCTGCGCAAGGGGAAGGCGGTAGAACCTCTTTGTCCCGGCTGTGCCATTATCGCCTCGGATTCCGTGGTGAGCATTGACGGAATGATCCTGGGAAAACCGGAGGACGACGAGGCCGCCAGGAAAATGCTTCGCAGGCTGTCTGGCAGGACTCATGAGGTTTACACCGGCGTGTGCATTTTGGCTGATGGCAGGGAAGACGTTTTTTACGAAGCCACCAAGGTGACCTTTTATGAGCTGACTGATGAAGAGATCGCTGAATATGTGGCAATGGGCGAATCCCGGGGCAGGGCCGGTTCCTATGGGATTGAGGGCCGGGGCGTAATTTTGATCCGCTCTATTTCCGGCGATTATTCCAACATCGTGGGCCTTCCCGTAGCTGAAACCCTGCGCCGCCTGCGCGGCATGACAGGCTCTCTGCCCTGGATTTGAAGTGCAGTCACAAAAAAGACCGCCCCACGTAGTATGGGGAATGGGGTGGTTTTATGCGGCGTATATCAAGAATTCTTCTGTCCTTCCGTTACCGGCGCTCCGGCAGGGGCAAGGGGCGGTTCCGGCGGCTGATCCTGGTACTTGCAGGGCTGATGGCGGTGTGGATCGGCATTTCCGAAGTCGGCCTTGTCCGGCTTTCCCGTGAACTCACCGAGGAGGCGGCCCGCGGTTATCTGCTCTACAGCATGAACCGGGCCGTGAACCGGCAGCTGGAACAGGAGGAACAGGGCTTTGTATCTGTTAACCGGTCCGGCAATGGGCAGGTAACTGCTGTCAGCGCCAATACTGACCGTTTGAATGCGCTGCGTTCCGGTGTGCTGGAAAGCCTGGAGAAGTCCTTGAACGGCAGGGTGACGGCATACATACCGATCGGCAGTCTGACCAATTTGCGAGTGTTGAATGGACGGGGACCCAAGGTGCCTGTAAAGTTGCAGCTGGAAAGCTCCGCTGATGTGTCCTTTCAAACGGAGTTTACCTCTGCAGGAGTAAATCAGAGCTGCCACCGCATCACTATGACCGTCCGGGCAAAAACCTATTCTCAATCGAATCAGTTCGAAGTGGGATTGGAGGAAGAAACCTCTACTGTTCTGGCGGAAACCGTGGTGGTGGGCGAGGTGCCCGATTTGGCCTTTATGACCGGTTGACATAAAATTTTCGAGAGCGAAGGAAAGCCTATGGAAAAAGAAAAAGCCGTGCAGGAGCTGCAAAAGCTGCGGGAGCAGATTCGATATCACAGTCAAAAATACTATACAGAGGACGATCCCGAGATCAGCGATTATGAGTATGACATGCTGTACCGCCGTTTGGAGGATCTGGAAGCGCAGTTTCCCGACCTGGTGACAGAGGATTCTCCCACAAGACGTGTGGGCGGTGCGGTGTACAATACGTTTGCGCCTGTGGTTCATACGGTTCCCTTGGAAAGCCTTCACGATTCCTTTTCAGAGGAAGAACTGCTGGACTTTGACCGCCGGGTCAGAGAAAACGTGACCGATCCCGAATATGTGGTTGAACCGAAATTTGACGGCCTTTCCGTGGCGCTGGAATACCGGGACGGCCTGTTTGTCCGGGGCTCCACACGCGGGGACGGTGTTACCGGCGAGGACGTGACAGAAAATATCCGCACCATTCGCACCGTGCCGAAAAAGCTCAGCGAGCCGGTGCCTTTTCTGGAGGTCCGGGGCGAGGTTTACATGTCGGACAAAAGCTTTGAACGGCTTTGCGAACGGCAGGAGCTTCTGGAAGAAAAGCCTTTTAAGAATCCCCGAAACGCCGCCGCCGGTTCTCTGCGGCAGAAGGATCCCAAGATCACCGCCGGCCGGGAGCTGGATATCTTTGTGTTCAACGTCCAGCAGGTTACAGGGGAAGAGCTTTCCCGGCATGACCAGTCCCTGCGGCGATTAAAAGAGCTGGGCTTTACCGTGCCGGAATTTTACCTCAAATCGGGAGATATGGAAGAGATCCTTGCCTTTATCCGGGAGATCGGGGAAAAGCGGGGTGATTTCGATTTTCCCATCGATGGCGCGGTGGTCAAAGTCAATGACTTTGACCAGCGGGAGGAATTGGGCAGCACCGCCAAATTTCCCCGGTGGGCCGAGGCCTTTAAGTATCCGCCGGAGGAGAAGGAAACCACCCTGGTGGATATCGAAGTCAATGTGGGGCGTACCGGCGTTTTAACGCCTACGGGCCGGTTTGAGCCGGTAACCCTGGCCGGCACTACCGTAAGCCGGGCCACCCTTCACAATCAGGACTTCATTTCAGAGAAGGATATCCGGGTGGGCTCCCGGGTGATCCTCCGCAAAGCGGGGGAGATTATTCCCGAAGTGGTGGCGGTGGTATCCAATCCGGAAGATTCCCAGCCCTTTACTCTTCCGGAACGGTGTCCCTCCTGCGGGGAGCTTGTTTCCCGGGTGGAGGGGGAAGCCGCTACCCGCTGCACCAATCCCCAGTGTCCCGCCCAGCTTTTGCGGAATCTGAT
>CAZBDS010000042.1:0-2622 GCA_964490735.1 uncultured Acutalibacter sp.
TGAAAGCGGGAGCCTTGGAAGCGGGGATCTTGATCTCCTTGTTGGTGCGGGGGTCACGGCCAATACGGGCTCCGCGGGAGCGGACCTCGAACGTGCCAAAGCCAACCAGCTGGACCTTGTCGCCCTTCTTCAGAGCCTCGGTGATAGAAGAAATCACAGCGCTGACAGCAGCGTCAGCATCCTTCTTGGTAATTTCCGCCTTAGCGGCGACTTCAGCGATCAATTCGGTCTTGTTCATAGTGGGACAACCTCCAATAAAATAATATGTCAGCGGCAAGGGAAAACCTCTTCGCGATCTGCCGCTAAAATCACGGTGCTCTCCCTGACTCTGCCAAAGAAAGCTTACAACATCTGCAATAATATCATATCCATCCCCGTTTTTCAAGCGTTTTTACAACTTTTTGTCCCCCTGGAAGCAGAAAAAGCTCATTTTTCGTGATACCCTCTAATAAAAGCAGGCAAAAACTGTATATTACCGCCCCAAAAATCGCGGAAATTCCCAGGCAAATCCCTTCCCCTGTCCCGTTTTCAGGCAGCAAAGGCCGGAAAAACTCAAAGGCTGCCCGGGCTCCCAGGCCGCACAGAACCGCGCCGGCCAGCGGCTTTAAAAACATTTTCCTCCCGGACAGGCGGATCCCCGTTACCCGCCGCAGGCAGAAAAACTGGGCCGCCGCCAGGAACAGGTAGCACAGAAAGGTGCCGATGGCCGCACCGTAGATGTTTATCTCCGGGATTCCGCACAGCAGCCAGTTTACGGCGAGTTTTACGGCCATGGCCCCCACCAGCAGCTTGGCGGGCAGGTCCGCCCGGCCCACAGCCTGCAGCATGCTGGCCAGCGGCGTGCACAGTGCCGCCGCCAGAGAAGCGGCCCCCAGCAGGGCCAGCACCCCGGAGATCACCGGCGCGGAGGGGCCATCGCCGTAGAGCACCTGGACCACGGGCTCTGACAGGGCGCTGATGCCCAGCCCCGCAGGAAAGCAAAACAGGGCTGTCACCCGGCTGACGGATTCCATACGGGCCCCCAGCTCCCGGCGGTCCTTTTTGGCCCAGGCCTCCGTCACCGCGGGCAAAGCGCTGACGCCGATGGTCTGGGTCAGGGCCGGGACCAGCAGATACACGGTCATGGCCAGGGTGTAGCAGCCGTACAAAAAGGTGGGAATAGATTCCGGATTTTCCAGGTATACGGCGGGGATCATGCCCTCAAAGCAGTAAAGCAGCCGCTGGGGCTCCCGTTCCAGCACGGCGGCCACCCGGTTTTGCAGAAAGGTGGCGTCGATGAGCCCCGCCACATTGGTGGCCACAGAGCCCACGGCGATGGGCAGGGTGATGGCCAGCAGCTTCCGGGCGGTCTGCCTCATGCTCCGGGGAGCCGGGGCGGCGGCGTACAGCCGGGGATCAACCCCGTCCCCTTTCAGCCGATGCCGCAGGGCCAAAAACAGCAGGGCCGCGGCGGAACCCGCCGTCACGCCCAGCACCGCCCCGGCCGCGGCGAAGGACAGGGTCAGGAACATGGCTTCGTCGGGGCCGGCCGGCGTCAGGGAAAACACCGTGCCCCGGGCGCCGTATTCTTCCAGACAGCGCTCCACCACCCAGCGGCTGAGGGCCAGGCCCAGGCAGAGCTTCACCAGGGCCTCCAGCACCTCGGAAACCGCAGTGGGGACCATGTTCTGCAGGCCCTCGCAGTAGCCCCGGTACACGGAACCCAGGCAGGCGAACAGTATGGCGGGGGCCAGAGCCAGCACCGGCGCCAGGGCGTTGGGGGTGCCGATGACCTTTTCACAGTAAAAGGGGGCAAGCAGCGTAAGCAGGCCCATGCCCAGCCCGCCAAAGGCCAAAAACAGCGGGGCCGCCGCCCGGCGGATCTGCCGCACATCTTTCCAGCGCCCCAGGGAACGGCTTTCCGACACCATGCGGGACACGGCGATGGGAAAGCCCGCCGTGGCCAGGCTGAACACGGGCCCGTAAAAATTGTAGGCCACATTGAACAGCCCCATGCCGTACTCTCCCAGTGTGTATTTCAGGGGGATCTTGAACAGGGAGCCGATGACCTTTACCGCGGCCATGCCCAGGGTGAGGATCAGCGCTCCGTGGAGAAAGGTATAACCCGTCTTCTTTTTTTCCGCCAATGTCATCATTCCTTGCTAAAAAGGTTCTTTCCCACACTATATGAAAAAATTGCGGCGGATATTTTTGAGATTGCGCCTGGGCCTCGGGTGTGATATAGTTAACGCAGTTAATTGTTTCAGAAGAACTGTGCAGGAAGGAGGAAGCGCCATGTTCGGAAGAAAAAAGAAAAAGGCCCTGTTCGGGGCCAACGTGGAAACAGACTGCCGCTGCTGCCGCAGAAACGGCGCCAGGCAGGAGGACGAGCCCTTGTGCACGCTGCGGCTGAAGCCGAAGGACGGTAAATGCAAAAAATTCGAGTACGACCCGCTGCGCCGGCAGCCCCGCAGCGCCCCGCCTCTCCGGGCCGGGCAGTTCAGCGAGGAAGACTTTAAATTGTAAGCAGAGAGGCCTCCGACAATGTCGGAGGCCTCTTTTCATCTACTCAGGACACTTTTCTGGCCTTCAGCGCCTTGATCTTGATCCCCTGGGCGGCGAACATCAGCTCGTGCTCGGTGA
>CAZBDS010000042.1:2722-10220 GCA_964490735.1 uncultured Acutalibacter sp.
TTCAGCGCCTTGATCTTGATCCCCTGGGCGGCGAACATCAGCTCGTGCTCGGTGAGGATATTTTCCGGATCACCGGCGGCGTGCAGGTTCTTGGTGTCAAAAAAGATCTGATAGCCCGCCTCGGCGAAATACCGCTTAGAGGCCAGGTACAGGTCGTCGTTGTCGGTTTTGAACCAGATCTCCCCTCCCTCGCAGAGCAGGGGCTTATAGGCCTCCAGCTGCCGGGTGTGGGTCAGCCGGCGCTTGTGGCAGCGGGCGGCGGGCCAGGGATTGCAGAAGTTGATGTACAGCCGCTCCACGCCCTCGCCGGGCAGAAACAGCTGGGGCAGCTTTTCGATGTTGTAGTAGCACAGCAGCACATTTGGGGGGTCCTTTTCGCCAAAGGCCGCCTGAATGTTCCTGCGCCCTACCCCCAAAATGTCGTAGCTCAGATCGATGCCCACAAAGTTCACGTCCTGGCGCTGCCTGGCCGCGGGCCCCAGGAACACGCACTTCCCGCAGCCCAGGTCCAGGTGAATGGGCCGCTTTTCGCCGAAGCGTTCCTGCCAGCGGCCCTTCAGGGCCTCGGGCTCCCAAACAAACCAGGGGCAGGCCTCCAGCTCGGGCCGGGCCCAGGTTTTTCTCCGTATTCTCATGAACTTACTCCTTCCGCTGGATCCGCATATCGCCGGAGGTGGTAGAGAAGGAAAAGTCAGCTTTCCCCTTGGCGTACAGCGCCCGGCCGGAATTGCCCATGCCGCCCTCTACGGGGAAATCGGAAGAAAAGGTGCCGGAAATGCTGCTGTAATCCACTTCAAAGCCGGTGTTTTCCGGAATGGCCAGGGTCAGCCCGCCGGAGACCGAATGGAGGCCGGCCTGTTCCGGACAGGTGCTCAGCTCCGCAAACACCGGGGCGGATATGGAATTGGCGTCGAGCGTGGCGGCGGAGCCCTGATAGTCCAGGCTGCCGGACACGGTATTCAGGCTGACGGCGCCGCCCTTGTTCCCGGACAGGTCGCAGCTGCCCGAAACCGTGCTCACGCTGAGGCTTTCTTCAAAGGAGGAATCCTCCAGTCCGATCTTTCCGGAGGTGGTGGAAAAGCTGCCGTACTTTCCTTTAAGGCCGGACAGCTCCAAATCGCCGGAGGTGGATTGGACCTCCGCCCTTTCCGCGGCAAGGCCCTTTACACTGATGTTGCCCGAGGTGGTGGAGCATTCCAGCAGCTCCAGCTTTCCCGCCAGACTTCGGGGCAGCTCCACAACCAGATCCTTATACCGGTTTTCGAAGATGCTGAAATTCAGGAACTTATTGTCCCACTTGATCCGCAGGGTGCCGCCGGAGCTGGAAAGCTGCAGCTTTTCCTCGTCCCCCAGGGCACGGTTGGCGGTTTCCTCAATCTTGACATGGCTTTCAGTTCCAATTTTAAGTTCTACCCGGCCGTTGATCCAATCCACGTCCAGGCCGGTAAGCTCGTTTTCCTCTGTGTTCCAGGAATATTCGTACCGGTAGCCGTTTTCCGTCTCCTCATAAGCGTATCCGCCCCGCAGGTTTGCCAGGCCGAAATTGCCGTCAGTCAGGCCCACGGCCAGCACACCGGTGAGGAACAGCACCGCAATGGAGCAGGCCACCAGGGTAAAGATCGCCTGTTTCTTTTTCACGAAAAGCCCTCCCTATCTGCCGTTCTGATCGGATCCGCCCAGGGTGATCATGGTTTTGATAATGCTGTCCAGCGCCGGGGCGATGAGGAAGATGATCCAGGTGATATACCATTTGCCGGTGCCGAAGCTCAGCAGGAAATATACCGCTACCACCAGCGGCCAATAGGCGGAGCGAATGGATTTGAGCAGCTGCTTCTTAGAATCCGACTTCGTCTGCCACCGGCGGAAATCTTCCACCACCGTGGCGGGAGCGGCGCCCTTTTTGGGCTTGGAGGCATGGTTGTAGATCAAAAGCCCGGTGGCCGCGGCAATTATGACAAACATCATCGTCACGCCCAGAATGCTCAGGAATCCTCCCCCCTGATCCACAGAACCCAGAACGATCACCGGCACCACGCTGAGAATGTACAACATCACCGCGACGGCAGTGACGGCGGCAGACCGTTTGACTCCGTCCGCCGGCGGTATGTACGCCGGGGCGGCCTGCTGGACGGGGCCTTCCTCCAGGCCATCGAACAGCTCCCGCACGTCGCCGATGCTCATCACCGTCAGGTTATAGGCGTCCTCGGGGCTCTTTCCCTCTTCCAGGAAAGCCCGGTATTTGTCCAGCAGGTTCTGGGTGAGCTCCACCTTCAGCTCGTAGGCCTTTTGGGTGCGGGGCGCGTTTTGGAACAGTTCGTCCACATAGGCCCTTAAATTGTATTCCATAACAATTCCTCCTTCATTCCTCAAATCTGATCCGGGCGGATCAGGGTCTCGATCAGCGCCCGGGAGCTGTCCCATTCGGCCAGCATACCGTAGTAGGCCTGTACCCCCGCCGGGGTGATGGAATAGTACCGCCGCCGGGCGCCGGTGCTTTCATCTCCCCAATAGGACGTGATGAAGCCCGTCTGCTCCAGCCGCCGGAAGGCCGTGTAAAGCGTGGCCTCCTTCAGCTCGTACTGGCCGCCGGTCTTCAGCTCAATGGCCCGGTTGATCTTGTATCCGTAGCTGTCGCCCTGCATAAGCTGGGCCAAGATGATCGTATCTGTATGGCCGCGGATCACATCTGATGCAATGGACACTCCCATCCCTCCTTTGCTTTCAGCACATACAGTATAGCAATATATACCTCGTCTGTCAATGTATATTTTTCAATAAAATAACTTTTTAGGGAAATCCCCGGCCCCAAGTTTCAACTTTTTGGAAAAACACGTTGTCACCCGGCGGAAGTTATGCTATGATAGGAACTGTTTGAGATGCTTCTTTTTATTGTGGCTTCAAGGAGCGATTGAAAATGGTCTATATCACGATTGCCCTGTTCTGCGCCGCGGGCTTGTTTCTCACTTTGCTGGAAGACCGCTGGCGGGTGTGGACCACCCTGATCGGCACGGCCTGCACCTATCTTCTGGCGCTGGGCGCCGCCGTGGTGCTGCGCCGGACTTTGGAGGCGCCGGCGGCGGATCACGTCCCCTACGCGGTGGGCGTCCTCTTTTTCCTCATCGCCTCGTTCCTGCTTTCGGTGAACAATCCTCTGCAGAAGATCTTTGTGGCGCTTTTATGCCTGTGCAATTTTGCCTTTCTGCAATTCTTTCTCCCCCTGCTGCTGGGCGTCCTGCCCTTTTCCACGGCGGGAGCCTTTGCCGGGGTGTTTTCCGTGCTGGCCTACTGCCTGTTCAGCCTGCTGACCGGCCTGTGCCTGTACCGGCCCCTCCACTCTTTCGCCGACCGGGGGATCTCCGGCTTTATGGCGGGCGTTTGCCTGCTGGCCCTGTGGCTCTATATCCTCTGCCTGGGGCAGCTGGATTTCCTGTTCCGCACCAACATTTTCGCGGCGCGGCTTTTGATGGCCGTTCTTCTGTACGGCTTTCTCGTCTTCTGCTTCCGCTCCCTGTACCAGGCGGGCAGGTTCCGTCAAAAGTCCGTCAATGAACGAGCCCAGAGCCGGCTGCTGGAAATGGAGGCCGCCGATTTTTCAGACATGCTCACGGCAATCCGGGAGGTGCGCTCCGCCCAGAAGGCCGGCGAATATGCCCTGGACACGGTAAGCGTCCTGCTGTCCGACGGCTGGGCGGACAAGGTCCCCCAGTACATTGCCGCCGCCAAGGAGAACGCCGCCAGGAACCCGATCCTGACCCACTATCACGACGACCCCTACCTGGACGCGGTCCTTGCCACCAAGGCGGCGTTCGCGGCCCAGAACCACATCAGCTTCGAGTGCAACGCCGTCACCGGCAGCACCCCTCTAAAGCTTACGGAGATCTGTGTGATCACCAACGAGATCCTGACCCGGGCCTGCCGGGAAGCGGCGGAATTCCAAGGGGACCGGAAGCTTCGCTTCACCCTGTTCCCCGCCGGGGACTCTCTCAGCTTTGAGGCGGTTTATTCCAGCCTTCCCAAGGAACGGGAGCCCTTCTCCCTGAAAGGCAAAAAGTTCTCCGACGTGCTTTTTTGGCTGCTGGAAGACCCCTCTGAGGAGGACGACCTGCACGGCCTGGAAAACACCCGGGAGATCCTTGGCAGATACAGCGGCAAGCTGACCGTCTCCAACGCATCAACAGAAACCATTTTACAGGCCAGCCTGCGCTTTTGATCTATCAACCCACAACAGAAAGGAACATTACCCATGGAACCTCAGTTCAGCGTTTCCCCCGCAATCCTGTCAGCCTTCGGCTTCCCCGCCGGGACCCCTGTAACCCGGGTGACGGGCGGCCACATCAACGACACCTTCGCGGTACAGACCGGAACCGGGAAATTCGCCCTGCAGCGGATTAACCGACGGGTATTTCCTTCCCCTGAGAATATCATGGAAAATATTGCCTCTGTCACAGGCTTTCTCCGGGAGAAGATCTCCCGCCTGGGCGGCGACCCCGACCGGGAAACCTTGAGCCTGCGCCCCACGGTGGACGGGAAAATGTTCTGCCGGGACGAAAACGGCGAATACTGGCGGTGCACCGTTTACATCGACGGGGCCACCGCCCACGAAACCTCCTCCGGCACCGGTATGCTCCGGGAAGCCGGCCGGGCTTTCGGCAATTTTCAGAAGATGCTTTCCGACTATCCCGCTGACAATCTCCACGAGATCATCGCGGACTTTCACAACACGCCGGTCCGCTTTCAGCAGCTGGAGGAAGCTGTGCGCAAGGACGCAGCGGGCCGTGTAAAGGACGTGGCCGCCGAGCTGGAATTCGCCGCGGCGCGCCGGGAGGACTGCGGCCTGCTGATGGGCCTTTTAAACGAGGGAAAGCTGCCCCTGCGGGTAACCCACAACGACACGAAAATGAGCAATGTGCTCATTGACGACCTGACCGGGGAAGCAGTGTGCGTCATCGATCTGGACACGGTAATGCCCGGCCTGACCGCTTTCGATTTCGGCGATTCCATCCGGGCGGGAGCCAGCACCGCCGCCGAGGACGAGACGGATCTTTTCAAGGTGAATTTTGACCTGGCCCTGTTCGAGGCCTACACTGAAGGCTTTCTGTCCGCCGCTGGCAGCGCCCTTACCCCCCTGGAGCTGAAGACCCTGCCCGACGGCGCTAAGCTGATGACCTTCGAGGTGGGGATCCGCTTTCTGGCGGACTATTTGAACGGCGACGTCTATTTCCGCACCGCCTACCCCGCCCACAACCTGGACCGGGCCAGAAACCAGTTCAAGCTGGTACGGGACATGGAAGCCCAAAGGGACGCCATGGACCGGATCATTGAAAAGTACGCGAAAGCGTAAAACTCTGTAAAATCCCCTTACCGGGATTAAAATAATTTTAAAAGGGAGAAAGTTGCTATGAAAATCGCGATCATCGGCGCGTGGCACGTCCACACCAGAGACTACGCCACCACCATCCAGAAGAACCCCAAGGCTGAGCTTTGCTGCCTGTGGGACGACAACCAGGAGCGGGGCAAGGCCGCCGCCGAACAGTTCGGCATTCCCTTCCAGCCCGACCTGAACGCCATCTGGAACGACCCTTCCATCGACAGCATTCAGGTCACCACCGCCACCACCCATCACAAAGATATTTTCCTGGCCGCCGCCAAGGCCGGCAAGAACATCTTTACCGAAAAGGTGCTGGCTACCACCAATGAGGACGCCGAGGAGATCGCCAAGGCTATTAAAGCCAGCGGCGTAAAGTTTACCATTTCCTATCCCCAGAAGACTGCGCCTGCCATAAAAGCGGCCAAAGCCCTGGTGGAGAGCGGCAAGCTGGGCCAGATTACCTATGCCCGCATGCACAACAGCCACGACGGCAGCTCCTCCGGCTGGCTGCCCCCCCATTTCTACGATGCTGCCGAGACCGGCGGTGGCGCCATGATGGATCTGGGCGCCCACCCCATGTACCTGCTCAACTGGTTTATGGGCGAGCCCAAGTCCGTGGTGTCCATGTTCACCACCGTTACCGATAAGCCCGTAGAAGACAACGCCGTGTCCGTTATCGAGTTTGCCGGCGGCGCCATCGGTGTGTCCGAGACCGGCTTTGTCTCCCGGGGCGTCAATTCCATTTTGGAAATGAACGGCACCAAGGGCGGCCTGATCATCTGCAACGGCGTTCTCCAGTACACCTGCGAGGAGACCGAGGGCAAGCTCGTAGAGCTGAAGGATCTGCCCGAAGCCGATCCCCTGCCTCTGAACGCGTGGATCGACGCGGTGGTGGACGGCACTGCCGCCCCCAACGGCGTAGACGACGCTGTGGCCCTCACCAAGTTCATGGTGGGCGCTTACGAGTCCTGCAAGACCGGCAAGAAGTACATTTTCTAAATTTCCACAACGCAAAAGGGGCGTTCTCCGTTTGGAGAACGCCCCTTCTCTTTATCTATCGGGAGCCTCAGCCCAGCTTCTTCACGCCGAAGGAGGCTTTTTCGCCGTTCACGTCCCACTGGGCGGTATAGCCGTCCAGTTGGCCATAGGCGCAGCCATCTCCCAGCACGTCGCCCAGGATCTCCCCCTCATGCTTTTGGAAAATCTCCGCCAGCCGGGGATTCCCGTCCATAGAAACCCGAATGTGGTCCGTCACCGAGAACCCGGCGTCCTTGCGCATGGTCTGCAGCTTGCTGACGATCTCCCGGACAAAGCCCTCCTCGATGAGCTCCTCGGTCAGGTTGGTGTCCAGCACCACGGTAAGGCCCCGGTCAGATACGGAGGTAAAGCCCTCCTTCTGGGCGGTCTCGATGAGCAGCTCCTCTTCGGTCAGCTTCACTTCCCCGCCGGAAAGGGCAAGGCACAGGCTTCCCGTCTCGTCCAGCGCCTTTTTCGCCGCCGCTCCGTCCAGGCTCTGCAGAGCGTTCCGGATCTCTCCGATCTGCTTGCCGTACTTCTGGCCCAGAAGCCGCAGCTGGGGCTTAAAGGTGTAAGAGATAAAGCCCGACAGCTCTTTGGAGAATTCCAGCTCCTTCACGTTCAGCTCCTGTAAAATGATGGTGCGGTACAGCTCGCCCAGGTTGGGGTCGGCGTCGGTGTGCAGCACCTGCAGGGGCTGGCGGTTTTTCCGGTTGCTCAGGTTTCGGGCGGCACGGCCCAGGGTGACGATCTTCAGCACCTCGTCCATATCCTTTTCCAGCCCCAGGTCGATCCTGCTTTCCTCACAGGCCGGGAAGGCACAGAGGTGAACGCTTTCGGGAGCGTTCTTATCCAGGCTGCACACCAGGTTGCGATAGATCTCCTCGCTCATAAAGGGGGCCATGGGCGCCGCCATCTTGGCTGTGGTGACCAGCGCCGTGTACAGCGTCATGTAGGCGGCGGTCTTGTCGGCACACTCGCCTTGGACCCAGAAGCGCTCCCGGCTGCGGCGGACATACCAGTTGCTCAGCTCGTCCACAAAGTCCTGCAGGACTTTGGCGGCCTCGGGCACCCGGTAATTCCCCAGGTTCTCGTCCACCGCTTTCACGGCGG
>CAZBDS010000043.1:0-4943 GCA_964490735.1 uncultured Acutalibacter sp.
GCAAAAGCCGCAATAGAGGAAATGTTCAGCACTAGGCTGTCGTCCAGCATATAGGGCAGGCACAGGCGGGTAAGAGCCGTGACGGCCCGGCAGTTCAGGTCTACCATATCCGTTTGCTGCACACAGTTGGAGGAAAAGAAATCCACGCCCTTGCCGTAGCCTGCGTTGTTGACCAGCACTTTGATTTCCGGCGTATTTTCCTTTAAAAGCTGCTCAAAAATCCGCAGGCTTTCCTCCTTGGCCAGATCCAGCGAAATGGCGGCGATCGTTTTATCGGGGTGTTCCTCGGCAATCTCCCGAAGGGCCTCTTTATGACGGGCCACCAGCCAGAAAGCGTCCACCGTGGGATATTGTTCGATGACCGCGTTGATGTATTCTTTTCCCAGTCCGCCGGAGGCGCCGGTGATGACAGCAGTGATCATATTGCTCTACCTACCTTTCTACGCTAATTTTACGACTTTATGGGCACTGCGTCAATCTTTAATTATTTTTTACATTCTGCGCTTTTTTCATCGAAGGAAATGTGCTATAATATCCCAAAGACTGTGGACGTTTTACTACTTTGACAAAGGATGATACAAGTGAAACTGCACGTAAAAAAACTTCCGGCACTGTTTCTTGCGGTCCTGCTGGCCGCGGCTCTGCCTCTTGCCGCCCTTGCCGCAGGCAGCTGGGAGGGCGAAGATTTCTCTATGACGGTGCCGGAGGAATTTGTCTATTCCTTCGACAGCTCGGTTTCTCCGGACGACCCCTCTTGGACTATGGCCGGCGTTGCCGACCCGGAATCCCGCTTAAAGGATTATCAGGACCGCAGCGTCGTGGCCGATTTTTATACCGAGGGCAAAACGGCCCACATGGAAGTTATTGTACAGACAGGGAATGAAGTAGCCCAAAACCTGTACAATTTGAAAGACCTTACCGAAGAAGAGAGAAAAACGTTCCTGGACCAGCAGGTCCAGTCCCAAAGCAGCGATCTGACCGTGGCGAAAGAATATGTAGACGTAAACGGCCAGCCCTTTTTCCGGGTGCAGCTGGACATGGTGTCCGAGGACCAGGAGGTCCACGAGCTTTTGTACGGCACCATTTTTAACGGCCACACCCTGCAGTTCGACATGCACAGCGATCAGGAGCTGACCGGCGAGCAGACGGCGCTGCTTGCCGCTGCGGTCAACTCCGTTACGATCACCAAGGTGGAAGAGCGCCCCGCGGTGGAGGTAAAGGATATCCTCCCCAGCCTGCTCATGCTGGGCGCCATGCTGCTGGTGGTCATTGTGCCGCTTGTCTATCTTCCCATCCGGGGCCGCCGCGACAAAAAGGTAAAGGCCCGCATGGCCGCCCGCCTCAGCGAGTATCACAAAACCCACGGCAGCGATACCGTGGAGGGTCAGGCCAAATTCGTCAATGTAACCGACTGCACCAGGGAAGCCCTTCACACCTTCAGCCTTTATCAGGCCTATGTAAAAAATATCGGTTCCCTGCTGGCCGGCGGCATTATGAGCGTTACGGTGCTGGCAGCCGCTTTCTGGATCGACGCCGAGTGGTGGGCAAAGCTGCTGGGCATTGCCATTGTGGTTTACTACGCCTATAAGGTGGTCAGCATGCCGGGGACCATTGAAAAGGTGCAGAAACGGGTGTTGGACCGGGGCACTTCCACTACGGCCAGATACTCCTTCTACGAGGACGCCTTCCGGGTGTCTGGGATCCAGTCCGCCAGCGTGTTCCCCTATTTCCAGATCACCGATGTGCGCCGGAATGGCAACTATCTCTATTTGTATTACGGGCCTGACAACGCCTACCTGGTGGATAAGTTCGGTTTCTCCTTGGGAGAATTTGAAGAGTTTGTCAAATTTATCCGGGAAAAGACCGCAAAAGAAAAGTGAGGTTTTTATGGAACAACAACCTGTTGGCATCATCGGAGCCATGGACGTGGAGGTAAAGGATCTGCTGGCGGTTTCGGAAGTGCTTTCCGTAGAGGAGCACGCCGGGAACAAATTTTACAGGACGCGCCTTTCCGGCGTGCCCTGCGTGGTTGCCCGGTGCTCCGAGGGCAAGGTGAATTCCGCTCTCTGCGCCCAGGCCATGATCGATTTTTACAACCCCCGTCTGCTTTTGAACATCGGGGTTGCCGGCGGTCTGGGCCCGGAGGTACATATCGGCGATGTGGTGATTGCCACGGCCTGTGTACAGTATGATTTCGACGGCACAGCCTTGGGCACGCCCCTGGCGGAGATCAATGTGCCCCGGGGGGAGGACACGGTGGAAACAGTGGAATTCCCCTGTGACAGGATTCTTTCCGACAAACTGGCAGAAAAGGCAAAAGATCTCTACAACGGTAAAGTCCACCGGGGTGTGGTGGCTACCGGAGACCGTTTTGTGGCCGATCCCAAACTGGGAGACTGGCTCCACCAAACTTTTCAGGCCCTGGCCTGCGAAATGGAGGGCGGCTCTATTGCCCACGCCTGTATGGCAAACGGCCTGCCCTGCGTGGTGCTGCGTTCCATTTCCGACAACGCAAACGACAGCGATACCATGGACTTCCGCACCTTCGCAGAAGATTCCGCCCAAAAGGCCCAAGCTTTGCTGAGTTCGGTAATCGGCAGCCTGTGAGAAAGCGCAGGTTCGGCGGAAAAAAGGAAAAGGCCGGGGAATTGTCCCGGCCTTTTTTCTGTATCTATTATAGCACGTTTCCGGGCAAAAGAAAAGCCTTGTTTTCCCCTGTTTTTCTTGCTATAGTAAACGCATCAAAAAAAGGGGGAATATAAAAGATGATTTTCTATCACGCGTCGCCGGTGCCGGGCATCTCTGTCCTGGAGCCCCGTACCTCCAAACACGGCACACCGCTGGTGTACCTTTCCGACCGCCGGGAAAACGTGCTGGTCTATCTTGTCAACCCGGTGGAAAAATTCTGCCGGGAAACTGGACTGCCGGCCCAGAGCAGCTATTACAAATTTGCCCCCTATGGTTTTACAGCGGAAGGCCTGCTCCGTTTGGACGAGTATTGGCCCGGGGCCACCGAAGAGACCTTCCGGGGAGCTTCCGGGTACATTTACACCGTTCGGAATGCAGGCGGGCTTCGCCCTTCGGCAGAGGTTTCCCACGTCTTTAGCTCCGAGCAGGCCCAGCCCGTGTCCGACTGCGAATTTGTTCCCGACGCTTACGAAGCCCTTCTGCAAGCACAGCGGGCGGGAAAGCTGGTGTTGACGTCTTTTCGGGAAAACAGTGAACAGATGCTGGAATGGATTGAAAAGATGGCCTGGCGGGAATATGAAGATCCGGAACACCCAGCCTACTATCGGGCGTTTTTAAAGACGAAATTTCCTTTCCTGAAAGAACGGTAAAAAAGGGAGGCTGGATTCGTCCAGCCTCCCTCCAATTGATACGGGTTTTCAGTCGCCGCACAGCTGGCCGCAGGCGGCAGAAATATCTGCTCCGAACTGGGTGCGAACGGAGCAGCTGATCCCCTCTTGCCGCAGAATGCTTCCGAAACGTTCCGAATCGCCGTGCCGGGGAGCCTGAAAGGCGCCCCGGACATGTTCCGTTTCGTTGTAGGGGATCAAATCCACATGGTACAAGGGCAGCGCCTTACTATGCCGCTGAAGAAGCCGGGCAAGCTCCTGGGCGTGGGACGGACTGTCGTTTACGTCCCGCAGCAGGGTGTAGGCCAGAAATACCCGCCTTCTGGTTTTGCGGATATGCTCGTCCAGAGCTTCCAGCACTTGCTCCATGGGCCATTTCTTTTCCACGGGCATCAGCTTTTCCCGCAGCTTTCCGGTGGGCGCGTGGAGGGAATAGGCCAGGTTTACCTGGGGCCATTCCTCCGTCAGCCTGTGGATCCCGGGGATTACGCCTACAGTGGACACGGTGATGCGCCGCCGGCTGAGCCCGAACAGCTGGGGATCCGTCAGCAGCCCCAAGGCTGTAAACAGCTGGGGATTGGCGAAGGGCTCGCCCATGCCCATAAAGGACACGCTGCTCAGGGTACGGCCCTTAAAGTGAAAATACAGCAGCTGATCCAGGATCTCCCAGGCAGTCAGGTCCCGGCAGGTTCCCATGGCCCCGGTGGCACAGAATTTACAGCCAAACCGGCAGCCCGCCTGGGAGGAAATGCAGTAGGAATCCCAGCCCTTTTTGTAGTGGAGGCGTACGGCTTCCACGGCGCTTTCCTGGCCCGGCAGGGCAAACAGCACCTTTTCTGCCTGGTCGGACCGGTTTTCCTTTGTGGGCCGAAGGGTCAGTACGGTTTCTCCCAGGGCCTGCTCCAGCTCTTGCCGCAGCTCCCTGGGAAGCATCGTCATTTCCTGAAACCGGGAAAGCTTCTGGCGGAATACCGCCTCGCAGATCTGCCGGTATCGGTAGTCCGGCTGTTCCCAGTATGCCAACAGTTCTTTGATATGTTCTAAATTTGTCATAGACCGGTTTCTCCTTGAAATAGAGTATTGCAAGGAGAGGAGCGGTCCTTTTACAGACCGGTTTTCTCCCTGCTTGTCACAAGAAGCAAAACCGGCTTTCCGGCGGCTGGACAAATTACCGTCTTAAAGAATCATGACAGGCAAAGGCCGCCGGAGTGACCGGCTTTGCCTGCCGGCCGCCGCACGCGGTGACCGTTTGACATGCGAAGCGAATACGCATTTTTTGCACCTCCTTTCTCAAAATGAAAAGGGCTGTGAGAAAGCACTTCTCACAGCTCTTTTTTCGCATAAAGCGCAAAAACGCCCATACGAAAAGCGGAGAGACAGATACTTTCTTACCCAAATAAAAGAAAAGCCGCAGCTGCAGCGTCTTTCATTTACAGGTAAGCAAAATACCTCATCTTTCCGCTCCTTTTTCATTTTTGCAGGTAATCCGATGGTACAGGATTTCCCGATCATAATAGCACAGGATCTGAAAAATTGCAAGCGGGAAAAACAGGCCTGCCAATCGCAGCTTGACAAATTCCCTGCCAG
>CAZBDS010000043.1:5043-9946 GCA_964490735.1 uncultured Acutalibacter sp.
ATGCCTCCCGATGAAACCGCCGTGGCTCAAACGGTCGCCAAGAATTTTACGCCCCGGCAGCTGGAACAGCTGCGGGTGTTCTATCTCTGGGGCGGCTTAAATTATGAAAGCATGGGGCCTGTGGACCGCGCCATGATGGCGGCGTTTCGGAAAATGCTCCGCAGCAAGCCGGACGCTTCGGCGGAGGAAAAAACGGCGGCCCAAATGATCGAAAGCTCTTACGATAAGACGGACCGGGCTTACCTGAAGCCTTTGCTGGAATACCTTCAATGACAAAAAACGAGCCGCCGGTTTTCACCGGAGGTTCGCTTTTTTCTTTATAAGGCATATCCCTATTTAGTTGTTTCAAGGGGCGCCGCCAAATAATCCTGTTCAAATGCTTCCAGCGTGGGATATTGGCATATTTGCAATCCTTTTTCTCCGTACAGGCGACCGAATTCTTCGAGAACACGGTCAAACTCCACTGCGGATGCGGACAAATCTTTCGCGGAAAATCCGGAGAACAGATCGAAATGGGGAAGATGAAAGCGGGCCTCAAATTCATGATAATAATTCTGGCAGCTGGCAGCGGTCATAAGGGACAGATAGGGGCTGCCCAGCTGGGCGGCCCGGTACATCTTCCAGCGCCAGTTGGAGAAAGCTTCTTCATAAGTCCCTTCCAGGGCTTCCCGGGAAATTTCCGGTTTAGGGGATAGACGGTTCCTGAGACCGGTCAGGAAATCTCCGGTCAACTTAACCAGGGATTTGGCTGCTTGCTTGATCTTTGCCGCGTCCTCTGCCAGAATCAACCTCTGATAAGCATCCGTAAAACCGTCCGGGAGACATTCGAAGGCCTCTATCTCTGCGGGAATGCCCTGGATACCGTGGCGGACATAAGATTTATTGACCAGATACGCCACATATTCTATATAATAGAGCAGAATGGCGGATAGATAGGCGCATTCTCCGTCTGAATCGGCCAAAAACAGTTTTCCCAACATTTCCAAAGCAGAATGGTAAAACCCTTCTGCTTTTTCAAGATCTTCCCCACAAAGAGGTCGGGCCAGCACCTCCTTGAGTCTGTCCCGAAGACGAAAATAGCGATTTTCAGCTTCCGGGCTGGCGGCGTATACGATATCTGCCTCCAGCAGCTTTGCCACATGGGGATGAGGATACTCCGCAGTATGCTCAAGATCTTCCCAGGTCTGGCAGTAGATGTCATGACCCACATCTTCAAGGATAAACGCTTTGGAAAGCTTCCAGCCGGATTCCTGATTGATAACGATTAGCAAATCCAGGTCGGATTTTTCATGGTATTCACCGCTTGCAAAAGATCCGACTATCGCGATCAGGTCCACCGCGCCCGGGCAGACCAAGCCGGCTTTCGCTTTTACCGCCTGGATGATGCGTTGGTTGCGCTGAAGCAGAGCCTCTTTTGTTTTTTGATCCATATTGTCCAATTCCTTTTTTGTCCGTGCCTGGAACAACTTGTCTATCAGACCGGATAGGCTCATTTTGCTAATATTTTGTGCGGTGGAGCCTTAACGGTGTTTGCTGCGGTTATTGGCAAAGGGCTTCGGTTCTGTGGGCCAGTTCGGAAATAGAGATACGGCCGAACCCGTGCACACCGGACAGGATCGTATCCTGCAGGGGGTCTGTCCAAGTTTTCGGCAGGGCCTTTTCGCCCAGAACCACACCCAGAATAGAGCCGATGGTGGCCGAGTTGCAGTCGGTGTCAAAGCCGAAAATTGTGCCAATGCCAATAGATTTAGTGAAATCCAGTTCGCCGTACAACAGGCCGAGCACCACCAGCATTGCGTTGGAAATGGTATGGCACCAGTGGTGGGGGTCTTTTTCGTCCCAGTCCCGGCGCAGCAGGGCGACGGACTCCTCCAGGGATTTTCCGGCACGCCGCCAATCCAAGGCCTGACGAATACTGAAAGCAAGGCGGCAGTTTTTCGGGACTTGCGCTAGTCCCGCCAGGACGATCTTTTCCGGATCCCGCAGGACAAAGGCGGAAGCGATCATGGCGGCGGCAAACATCTCCCCGTAGATCCCGTTTTTCACATGGGAAATGGACGCGTCCCGCCAAGCCATTTCCGCGGCCCGCTCCGGGTTTCCGGGATTGATATAGCCAAAGAGATCCCCCCGGATCTGGGCGCCGATCCACTCCCGGTAAGGGTTGCAGAAAACAGCGGATTCCGGCGGAAGGCGCAGATTACACAGATTGAGATACGCTACCCGCTCGGCCGTGCAGGTGTGAAGCAGGGGAAGGCTGGCAAGCCAGCATTCTCCCACGTCCGCCGGGGAGAAGTTAGGGCCGTAGTCCTCCAGGAGTTTTAAGGCCAGCATGGTGTAATTGGTGTCGTCGTCCTCCGGCATGTAAGACACGTTGTTGATCCAGCCCTTCAGCTTGGCGCCGTAGGCGCCGCCCTCATCGGTAACATCGTATTTTTCGCGAAGGGGCAGCGGGAGCTCGGAAGAGATATAGCTTTTAATGGGGTAGTTGCCGCTTTCCCGCAGCAGGCCGGTAATCCGCTCTGAGCGCCAGCCCTCTACGGGCTGCCCCAGCAGGCACCCGGCGCTGCGCCCAAGCCACCCGCCGTAAATTTTTTCAAAAGCTTCCTCCCGGTCTCCCGTCCAGAGAGGGAGCTCCACCGGTGCAGGACGTTCGCCAAAGATTTCTTCCAGGGCGTTGGGCTCGCAGTAAGGAAAGTCCCCTCTTTGGGGAAGCTCCTGGATTTCCGCGTAAAGCCTTTCAGCCCGGGCAATGGCTTCCCGGTCGTTTACGATTGCGCCTTCCAGTGCTTTTGCTTCGGCCCGGACGGCATCGGAGATCGCCTTTCCTTCCTCCTCCGCCTGCCTTAACTCGATCTGCAGCGCTGTCAGGCCGTTCATCCACGGTTGTTGCAATAGCAAAATGATCCTTCCCTTCGGCTCTTACCTTCTTAATAATACCGCAGCACGGCGATTACTTTGCCCAGCACAAACACCTGATCCGAGTAGATGGGCTCAAAGTCCGGATTCTCGGGCTGGAGCCGGACTCCGTTCTTTTCTTTGAAGAAACGCTTTACGGTGGCTTCGTCGTCGATCATAGCCACAATGATGTCTCCGTTTTGGGCCGTGGGGGTCCGCTCGGCCACCACGTAGTCCCCGTCCAGAATGCCGGCGTCCCGCATACTCAGTCCGCTGACGTGCAGGGCAAACAGCTCCTTCCCCTCCTTCTGGGGGAAGGGCAGATAGCCCTCAATGTCCTGCACGGCCAAAATGGGCTGGCCGGCAGTGACCTTTCCCAGCACGGGCACTTGTACCGCGGCGGTGGAGCCCTCGATATGAATGGACCGGTTCAGTCCGGCGTCCCGGCTGATATAGCCCAGACGCTCCAGGGTCTTCAAGTGCGCGTGGACCGTAGAGGTGGACCTGAGCCCCGTGGCCGCGCAGATCTCCCGCACGGTGGGCGGCACGCCCTTGGGGGCCTCCTTGATCAGGAAATCGTATACTTTTTGTTGACTGTTTGTCAAGCCGTCCATGGCGGTACCTCCCGTGAACTCTTTTCCTGTTTCTATAGTAACACAAACAGCCCCGAAAAGTAAACGTTTGTTTGCAACTTTTTTTAAATTTTTTGTTTTTTGAAAGTTCATAAATCCGGCGGAAATTCTTTAATGTTTATTCACAGCGCCGTAACAACTCCCGGAATATTTGGGGTATAATAAAAGCGTACTCAGGAAATGGACCGCACCTTTTCTTGAGATACATGTTCTACCCTCCTCAATAAACCCCTCAAGCAAAAAAGGAAAGGGCCGACGGAAGTCGGCTCTTTTCTTTTCCTCTGTTCTTATAGAAAATGAAAGGCCCGCACAAAATTTGCATATTCCAGCCTGTTCCTGCCCAGAATACAGGTACGAACCTGTAATTTATCCGAAAGGAATGGAACAGCATGAACGGAAAACGATTTTCAGAAAACAAGGCCCGGAAAAACGGCTTTTACCTGGCGCTGGCGGTGTGCCTGGTGGCGGTGGGCATTGCCGCCTGGAGCACCTATGACGCTGTCCAGAGCTACACTGCCGCCAACAACCGGGACAGTGCCAGCCTGAACCAGCTGCAAAACGACCAGGTGCGCAGCGGTCAGGAGCGGGGTCCGGTGGACGACGACCCCCAAAAGCCCGTTTCCACTCCGGCCCCCTCTCGGCAGACGGACGACGCCTTTACCGCCGTCCGGCCGGAGGCCTCCTCTGCTGCGCCGGAGATCACCCCCTCCCCGAAGCCAGAACCGGAGCCGGAACCCGAATCCCAGCCGAAGCCGGAGGAAGAGCTGGTTCCCGCCACCGCTCCTTTGTATGAGCGCAGTTCGGAAATGATCTTCCCTCTCAGCACTCAAAAAGTGCTGAAGGCCTACAGTTCCGGCGCGCCCGTGTATTCCCAGACCATGAAGGATTGGCGGATCCATGCCGGCACAGACCTGGAAGCCGCCGCCGGGGAAGAGGTGCGGGCCTGCGCTAACGGCCAGGTGAAGCAGACCTACACCGACAGCATGCTGGGCAATGTAATGGTGGTAGAGCATGGTGATTATGAATTTTCCTACTGCGGCCTGGGAGAGGAATTTCTTATGCAGGCCGGGGATCTCGTCACTAAAGGGCAGGTCATCGGTACAGTAACTGCCGTTCCCTCCGAAGCTGCCGACGCGCCCCACCTGCATGTGGAGGTCCGCCGGGACGGCGTCTGCCTGGATCCCCAGAGTGTCCTGGAAGGCAAGTATAAGTAACCGGCAAAAAGAAAGTCCGCCGCGAAAAGGCTTACTGCCTTGCGGCGGACTTTCTCATTTTTGGAATTCGTATTTTCTTTTGGTGGCCATGCCGCCCCGAATGTGCCGCTGGGCCTTGTTGACCGCCAGCACTTTTTTCACGTCCCGGTACAGCCCGCTGTC
>CAZBDS010000044.1:0-9927 GCA_964490735.1 uncultured Acutalibacter sp.
ACGGCGGACAGCACGTCCCTCTCGGCCCGAGCCAGCAGATAGCTGCCCTCGGCGGCAGAATTGTCCTTGTCCTCGCCGGCGGTGCGCCCCAGAATGACCAGGGCGGCGTCGTTTGGTGCGGCGGCCTGTTCCAGCAGCTGAGGGGAAAGGGGCATTTCCTCCTGATACCAGGGCTCGGCGGCCCAGCCCACGCCCACGTCGAAGGGGTGGTCCTTCAGCCATTCCCGATAGGCGTCTTCCACCTGGGCGTCCACCTCGACGGCCCCGGAGGCTTTCAAGGCGTCGGTGATGCCCGGCACGGGAGCGGTGTTCACCAGGCCGCCGGAGCCGGTGCCGCTCTTGTAGTAGTTGAACTGGCTGCGGCCGAACACCGCCAGCCTTATGCCCTGCTGAAAGGGGAGCGTCCTGTTTTCGTTGCGCAGAAGGACTGCGCCTTCCGCCACGGTTTCCCGGGCCTTAGCGGCATAGGCTTTGGTGTCAAAAACGTCTTTTTCCATGGTTTCGCTTCCTTCCTGTGAAATAAATTTATATTTATTATACAGGAAAAGTCGATATTATACAACTGTAGATTGTGTGCGGGATTTGACAGGAAGGGGCGAAAACGGTTATTTTTTCGCCCGGGAGGCAAACCGGAAGCCCAGATAATAGCCCTCCCGGCGGCCGGTTTGATAGAGCTCCTTCAGCTGCCCCAGGAGTTCCGGGGTCCTGAGCCAGCCGGTCACCAGGGGCGAAAAACGGTGGCCTTCCAGCTTCAGCGCCTGGGCAATCTTTTCCTCAAAGGAAACAGCGCGGGTGGGCAGGACGCTGTCTTCTTCTTCGCTGTCCAGGTAATCGGCAAAAGCCACCACGTCCACCATCACCCGGTAGGGGCTGCTTTTCCGGGTAAAATCTAAGGGATAGCCGTCGCTGCCGTCGTACCAGCGGTGATGGCCCCGGGCCACGTCGGCATACTGCCGGGTGGAATCGTGCTCCTTCAGGTAGAGCCACCCCGCAGAGGCGTGAAGCTGCAGGGCCTCTTCCTCGCTGCGGAGCATCTGCCGGCCTGCGTGATTGTACAACTGGGAAAAATTGATCTTCCCCAGGTCGTGGAACAGCCCGGAATGATAGGCCAGCTCCTGCACGGCGGCGGACATTTCCCCGCCGGGAGCCAGGGCCTGCAATTCGGGAATGTCCGAAAACAGGCTCGGATCCTGTTCCAGCATGGTGGCGCAGAGAGCCTGGGCCATTTTTCCCACCGAATAGCCGTGGGCAAAAAGGTCCGGGGAGAACAGGGCTAAAGAGATCTGGGCCAATTCCCGGTAAGAAGGGCCCCCTTCCACCTCTGCGAATTCGGACAGGATCTGCCGGACATACAACCGCAGCTGGTCCGAAATGGCTTCCGGCGGGATCGCCTGCAGGTAGTCCAGCAGGCGGCGGTACAGCTGGACAATGTATTCCCGGCGGGGCGGGATCAGCTGGGGGCTTTGGTGCAGGTACAGGGCATAGAAAGCGGGAAGGGAAAGAATGCGGTACTGGCTGTCCTCGTCAAAGGCAGCGGGATCACCCTCGTCCATCAGCTTTTCGATGCTCTGCAAAAAGCACTCTTTGGAGATAAAGCCGCAGCGGTATTCCAGGGCGTGGTAGGGGAATTGATTGCGGGCCAGGGGAAGATCGCCCTCTTTGGGACGGCCCTCATAGACCAGATGGGCGGATTCCATCACGTCGGCAATGGTGTCCGGAGGAATGGAGCCCCCCTTCAGCTTGTGGGGGAATACGCCGACCATCTGCCGGTGCACAGCATTCATATAGGCGCCCCAGGGCAGGTTGGGGGCGCTTTGCCGGTAATGCTCATCGGTAAAGACCTGCATGGTACGGCGCACGCAGGCCAGCTTGTCCTCCCAGCGGTCAAAATCGCCGATATAAATATTGCTCAGGGAGCGCAGGATATAAGCCTTGGTCTCATCGGGAAACTCGTCGAAGTATTTCAAATAGCTGGAGGCTTCCACAAAGCAGTAGCGCATGCGCGTGGAAAAGCCTGCGGCTTCAGGCAGATCCAGGCCGGAGATCATGTACCACATGGCGTAGCGGGCCATGCCCAGCTTGTACAGCTCCCGGATCACCGTTTCCCGGGTGCCTGCCCGGCGGGCCCGGTTCAACAGGGCTTCGTGGATCTGGCAGGCCAGGGCCACGTCTACCGCCAGCGGGCCGCTGGTCAGCTGGTCCGCAAATTTCTCCATGCCCTGCAGGACCTCTTCCTCCTGGCCGTAAAGGTCGTCCAGTACGGGGAGCAAATACTCCTGCAGTAGGTTCATGTTCTGCTGGGACAGCTTCTGGGCCCGGCGCATGGCGTCCATGGCTTCGTCAAAGTCCTGGTCGAAAGTGACGGTGTTTTGAAACAGGAAGCCCGTCATGGTGCGGACTGCCCGGCAGTTGGCAATGTACATTTCCTGATAGGGCTGCAAGGCGGTCCCTCCCTTCCCTGTTTGGCCTGCAAACCGCTTTTAACTGTAGCAGCGGCGCATCAGCTCCTTAACCTTATCAATGTCTACAGGTTTGGACAAATGCTCGTTCATGCCGGCGGCCCGGGTCTTTTTGATGTCCTCCACAAAGGCGTTGGCGGTCATGGCGGCAATGCACACCCGGGAAGCGTCCTCCCGGGGCAGCGCCCGGATCCGCCGGGTAGCCTCATAGCCGTCCATCACGGGCATCTGCACGTCCATCAGAATAAGGTGGTAATAGTTTTCTTCCGAGGCCTGGAAGGCTTCCAAAGCCAGCTGGCCGTTTTCCGCCGGATCTACCTGGGCGCCGGTCTCGCCCAAAAGCTCCAGGGCAATCTCCCGGTTTAGTTCGTTGTCTTCCACCAGCAGAATGTGCATGCCGGTAAAATCCGCCTCCTGGCTGTCCTGTTCCTCTTCGCCGGCGCCGGCGCACAGGGCCTGGAGCAAACGGCTCTTGAACAGGGGGCAGGGCACAAAGCCGGTAATGCCCGCCCGGTGGGCGGTGTACTCCATTTTGCCCCAGTCCTGTTCAGACACCAGCAGAATGGGGATCTCTTTCCCCACCTGGCCCCGCAGGTAAGCGGCCAAATCCAGCACGGCGCTTTCGGTCATATGGCTGCCCAGCAGAATGGCGCTGAAGGGGGTTTTCTCAAATTGGGCCTGGGTGATAGCTTCCACCGCCTGGGTGTCGGACCCGACCAGAAGCGTTTTGCCGCCGGCCTGTTCGATGTAGCGTTCCAGCAAGGCTGCCTGGGCGGGGTCCGACTCTACCGCCAGCACGGTCTGGCCGGTCAGGGGCTGGGCCGCTTCCTCGGCGCTGCCTATACTCAAGGGGAGCTGAATGGTGAACAGGCTGCCCTTTCCCACTTCGCTCTCCACCTGAATGGAGCCGTTCATCTGCTCGATGAGGCTGTGAGTAATGGCCATGCCCAGGCCGGTGCCCTCCACCCGGCTGGTGGTGGTGTTGCCGGCCCGTTCAAAGGGCAAAAAGATCCGCTGGAGGAACTCGGGGGTCATGCCGATGCCGTTGTCCCGGCAGGAAAAGAGCAGGTTCACCTGCAAGGGGTTGGCGCCGGGAACCTCCGCGAAGCTGACATGGATCTCGCCGCCGTCCTCGGTGTATTTGATGGCGTTGTTGATGATGTTGACAAAAACCTGCCGCAGATACAAAACGTCGCCCAGCAGCGCCTCGTGCTCGATGGCTTCCACATCTACCGTCAGCAGCTGCTTTTTCTTTTCCGCCAAAGGGCGCAGCAGCACCGTCAGATCGTGGACCAGATCGGCCAGGGAAAAATGCTCCTCGTTAATGGTGGCCCGGCCGCTGTCGATGCGGGACATGTCCAGCACGTCGTTGATCAGGTTCATCAGGTGGGAGGACGCGGTCTGGATTTTGTCCAGGCAGTCCTGGACCCGGGACTTTTCGTCCAGGTGGTTCTGGGCAATGCTGGTCATGCCGATGATGGCGTTCATGGGCGTGCGGATATCGTGGCTCATATTGGAAAGGAAAGTGCTCTTGGCCTCCACGGCGGCATTGGCCGCCTGCAGCGCCTGCTGCAGGTCGAAATTTACCCGGCGGATCTCGTCTAACATAGAAGCGCTTTCCGAGTCGGCATACACCATCAGCGCTTTTCCGTTCGGCAGGGGAATGCTCCCCAGCAGGCGCTGGACGGAAAGGGCGGCGGGATCGCTGCCAACCAGCTCCTGTGCGGCCATGTTCAAAACCTCGCAGGCCTCGGGGCTGGCGTAGAGCACGGTTTTATCCACGATGAGATAGGCTTTATAAGTCTTCGCTCTGTTGTCCATGTCCTTGCTCCTTTGCAGCGCAAGCTCTAGTATAGTCAACGCAGCGCATAAGTTCCGCTCAAAGCGGGACCTGTGGCACTTGTCAAAAAACGGCTTATACCGTTTTCGGTATGTTTCCTAATCAAAAGGCGCCCCTTGGAAGGGCGCCTTTGCAGGACCGTATCAAGGCGGTTCTCCGATAGCTTGATTATATCGGATTCCGCCGAAAACCGCAAGAAGAAAATCGGAGGGGCTCACTCTTTCGTAATCCGAAAATGGAAAGCGGCGTTTTCCTCGTACCACAGGGGGAAGTTGGTGCCCCACACATTGTCTTCCAGCACGTAGGTAAGGCCGTCCTTTTCCATGTCCTCAAACTGGTTGTCGAATTCCAGGATCTTGCCCCGGCCCACGGAAAGCAGGGGAGACTCCGTGTTTTCCAGCAGATAGCTGTCCCCGTCCCGGGTCAGCCGGGCTTTTTGGACCCCATGGAGATTCCGGTTGCCCTTAAAGACCACCTTGCCGGGATCCACCCAGCTGTCCAGCTTTTGGACCTCCAGCGTCCCGGCGGCGGGGAACAGGTGGAGGAACAGGGCCTCTGTCAGGCGGCTGGCGTCCTTGCCAAACCAGGAAAGCTCCAGATTGAGACCGTCTGCGTCCAGCCGGTACACGGCCTGGATCAGCCGGGGAGCGCCCAGCTCCTCACAGAGTTTGGGGTCGCAGGCAAGGTCCACGCAGATCCCGCCGTCCTCCAGGGAGGAAGCGTTCTTCAGCACATAGGGGAACCGTCCCGCAGGATATTTGCCGCCCACATATTGCAGCAGGGGGCGGCCGAAATCGCCCTTCACCCAGGAGATGTTCTTTTCCAGATCCCGGTTGTAGCGCTCGATCCAGAAATCGTAATCCCGGTGGTCGTAAGAGCGGTATTCAATCAGGGGACTGTCACTGCCGCGCAGGACCTCTCTGCCTCCGCAGGACAGGCTGCCGACGCCGCCCTGACGGTTCAGGGTCAGGCGCCAGCCGCCGCAGACGATTTCCTGCGAAAGGTCAAAGGGGGCGCCGGGCGCCAGGGGCTGTTCCGGGCGGAGGAAGCGGAGGGCCTGCTCCGCCTGGGCCCGGTGGGCGGGGGACAGGGAATCCAGCGCCCCACGGATATAGTCCCGCTGTTCCTGCCAGCTTTTTTCCACCGCCGGGTAGGAGCATTCCTTATAGGCCCCGGACTGCCTGCACTGTAGCACGATCAGGTTTTGGGGAAAGTCCCGGAAGGGGTGATGGATCTTGGCGGTGCCGGCCTTGCGGGCCGCCTGGAAATCGGGCTTTAGATAGTGCTCGTAGTCGGCAAAATGCTTTTTGGTGTCCACACCCCAGGTGTGCTCGGCCACGCACAGCAGATGGTCCGAAAGTTCCACGTATTCCGGGTCGGAGCGCTTCAAAGAGCCGTCGGCCAGCCACTGCTTTTTCAGCCGCAACAGGGTCCGCAGGGCCCCGGTCTTCCAGGGGTCCGTGGCCCCGCCGTGGATCCAGGTGTCGCCGATCTCATCGGTGACTACCGGCAGCTGGCGCCGCTTTTCCCAAAGCACGTCGGCAAAGTCGTCCATGGTGCCGGCCTCCACCACGTAGCCCGGATATTCCTTCTGAATCTCTTCCAGCTTTCTGACGATCTGCTCCGGCTCGGGAGTGCCGCGGTTGTCGTTGGTGTGGTCAAAATACAGGACTTCCTCGGTCAGGTCCAGCTTCAGCGCGCCGCCGTAGCCATCGGAATAGATAACGGGGATTTCATAGTCCCCGCACTTCCACAGAAAGCACTCGGGCACCTCCGGAACGGCGGACGCGGCGTTTACGCCGATGTGCAGCAGCTTCACGCCGTGCTTTGCCAGCAGGGGCACCAGGCCTTTGGTGTGGCCGGGCACGTCGGTCATTTTGGCGGCCACGGTTTTCCGGCCCCGCAGGGTGTCCAGCGGCTCCACAATAGACAGGCCGTATTCCACGGTGTCCGCGTCCAGCAGCTCGGTGTGGGTGGTAAAGGGCAGAGCGTGGGGGACGATGTCCCCCCGGCGCAGGGCGTCTTCCAAACGACGGCGCTGGTCTTCGCTGCCCAGCCGCAGGGCTTCCTTCAGGATCCAGGAGCCCGTGGTCCATACGAACTGCTTTTTCCCGCCGGCGTTCAGCTGCTCGGCCAGGGAGATGGCATGGGGGATATAGCGGTTCAGATAGGTGTCCTTGATGACCGCGGCAAAGTCGGTAAAGCCCAGGTCAAGGTGGGTCTTGGAAACGACGATCACTTTTTTCACGTTTAACTCTCCCCTTTGATGATATGAGAGCGGCAAAAGCCGCTGAAAGGCTTTTTTAAAGCTTTCCCAAAGCGCCCAGCAGGCCGGGCAGAGACGATTCGAAGCGGGCCCCGTACCAGTGCTCCTTGTCACCGGCGGTGGCTTCTATGCAGGAAACCACATAGTCCGCGGCGATTTTGGCGGCCTCCAGGGGCGCAAAGCCGTTTAACAGGGCCCCGGTGAAGGAAGAGGCGAAAATGTCGCCGGTGCCATGGCAGCCCTGGGCGATCTTTTTGTGCTCGTAGCGCTCCTCTTTACCGCCTGAGTAGATGAGCACGCCGGTCTTTTCCGGCGCGCACCCCGCCCCGGTGAGCACCACTGTGCTGCCGTACCGGTCGAAGAGTTTTTTCCCAAGCTCCGTCAGGGCGGCGCTGTCCCAGGTCTCCCGGTATTCCGTGTCGGTCAATAGGCAGGCCTCGGTGATGTTGGGCAGCAGGTAGTCGGCCTTTTCGCACAGGCGCTTCATAGCCTGGACAAATTCTCCGTCAAAGCCGGCGTAAAGCTTTCCGTTGTCCGCCATGGCGGGATCGATGACGGAAAGAGCTCCTTCCTTCCCGGCGGTGGCCAGAATGTCCATCACGTAGTTGATCTGATGGCTGCTGCCCAGGTACCCGGTGTAAAAAGCATCGAACCGGATCCCCTCCTTTTTCCAGTGGGCCGCAATGGCCGGAATGTCTTCGGTCAGGTCCCGGAAGGTGTAGCCGGTAAAGCCGCCGGTGTGGGTGGACAGCACCGCCGAGGGCAGCACGGCGGTCTCCAGCCCGCAGGCGGAGAGAATGGGCAGGGCCACCGTCAGGGAGCACTGGCCCACGCAGGAGATGTCCTGAATGGTAAGGATCCGTTTTACATGCAAAGCAAGCGCCTTCTTTCCATATGGTTCGGCCGCCTTTGAGCGGAGTGGTTTCCTGGTTTAAGGAGATTGTATGCTCCGGAACCGGGATTTGTCAAGGATTGATTTTTCCCCCGGTTCTTCCGGGCCGCCGGACGAAAAATTTATTTGGGTGAATTGGGCTTCCCGCATTGACAGCGGCCACCCCTCCCAGTATAATGAGCTTTGAAAATTCCGCGGCAGACCGTAAAAAACCGGATGGCCGAAGGGAGAAGCTGTAATGAGATTACATTGGCCCAAACCGCAAAACCCCTTGACTTCCCTGTACGACGAGGCCCGTCTGCCCGACAAGATCCGGCTCAGCCTGACCATGATGCTGCTGGCGAACCTGTGCGGCAACATGCACGGCATCATCTGCGGCGGCGGCACCACCGCCATGATCGGCCTGGCCAATGAACTTCGCGCCGGGGACTTCGCCTTCGGCGTGCTCAACGGCATTCCTCAGGCGGCGGCCCTGCTGCAATTCCCTTTTTCCATGCTGGTGAGCAGGACCCACAAGCGAAAAAAGTACATTCTCACCTTTGGGGTGTTTTCCCGGGCGCTGTGGATGCTGTTTGGCCTAATCCCCCTGATCGTCCCCTGCGACCCCGCCTGGCTCCAGCTGTGGACGCTGATCTTCCTGCTGGGGCTGTCTTCCTGCTGCGCCGCCTCCATCAACGTGTGCTGGTTCCCCTGGTTTTCCGACCTGGCGCCCATTCATATCCGGGGGCGCTGGCTCTCCTTTCGGGATACCGTGAACGCGGCCTGCAGCTTTTTGTTCGGCCTGCTGGTGGCCTATCTGCTGGACTCTCTGCCCCTTCCCACCCGGTATATTGTGGTGTTCCTGATCGGCGGCTTTATCGGTGTGTGCGACATGCTCTGCTTTGCCCTCTGCAAAGAGGTGTATTCGACGCCGCCCCAAAAGCTGAAGCCTACGGCCATCGTAAAAGAGGTGGTCCACAACAGGCCTTTCCTGCGGCTTACCATCATGTGGACCGCCTGGTGCTTTACCGCCAACCTGTCCGGCCCTTACCTGGGCCGCTATTCCATGAACGAAATGGGCCTCAGCTCCATGCAGATCATGATCTTCGGCACCATGGCGGCCTCCATCGGTACAATCCTCATCATGTCCCGCTGGGGCCGGGCCATGGACCGCTTCGGCTGCCGCAGCGTCATGCTGGTGGCGGGGATCGGGGCGTCCCTGACCCCGGCCTTTTACCTGCTGTCCGTGCCGGGCAGTGTCTGGCCCGTTTTCCTGCACAATTTCATCGGCGCCCTGTTCTGGAGCGGCACCAACCTGGCCGCCAACAACATGCAGCTCTCCTGCTCCCCCGACAAGATGCGGCCCTCCTTTGTGGCGGTGTTTTCCTGCGTGACCGCCCTGGTGGGCACGTCTCTGGGCATGGTCAGCGGCGGGGCGCTGTTAGAGCTCTGGAACGGCCTGGGCTGGTTTGCCGGGGCCTTCGACCGTTACAAGGCCCTGTTCCTCCTTTCGGTGATCCTGCGGCTGGGCATCACCCTGCTGCTGGTGCCGCCCATGGAGAACGACCGGGAAGGCACCCCGAAAGAGCTGGTGGGCTCGGCGGCGGAAGCCGTAAAGCGGCTGATTCCCCGGCGCAGAAGATAAAGTTAACGCCCGGCAGTCAGGAGGTCTTATGGCGCAGATCATCTTTATCGACGATTTTTCAGATCCCCGGCTGGACCTGTTCGCTCGGCTGACAGAGGTGCAGCTCCGCTCCCGCTTAGAGCCGGAAAAGGGGATCTTCATCGCGGAAAGCCCCAAGGTCATTCACCGGGCCCTGGACGCCGGCTGTGAGCCGGTGGCCCTGCTGATGGAGAAGCGCCACATCGAGGGCCAGGGGGCTGGGGTCATCGCCCGCTGTGGGGAGATCCCCGTCTATACCGGCGAGGAAGCCTTGCTTGCCCGGCTGACCGGCTATGCCCTCACCCGGGGCGTGCTGTGCGCCATGAAGCGTCCCGCGCCCTCCCAGGCGGAGGACCTGCTGCAAAGCGCCCGGCGGGTGGCAGTGCTGGAAAACATCACCGACCACACCAACCTGGGGGCCATTTTCCGCTCGGCGGCGGCCCTGAGCATGGACGGGGTGCTGCTGACCCCTTCCTGCTGCGACCCCTTGTACCGGCGGTCGGTGCGAGTCAGCATGGGGACGGTGTTCCAGGTGCCCTGGGCCCGGCTGGGGGACAGGGCGGAGGACTGGCCGGAAAAGGGCATGGCGCTTTTGCGGGCCATGGGCTTTGCCACGGCGGCCATGGCATTGCGAAACGACACGGCGGACATCGACGACCCGGAGCTTTTGGCCCAGCCAAAGCTTGCCATCGTGCTGGGTACCGAAGGGGACGGCCTGGCGGCCGAAACCATCGCCAAATGCGACTATACCGTGCGGATCCCCATGGCGGCCGGGGTGGATTCCCTGAACGTGGCCGCCGCCGGCGCCGTGGCCTTCTGGCAGCTCCG
>CAZBDS010000045.1:0-1350 GCA_964490735.1 uncultured Acutalibacter sp.
AACACGATACTTTTCTATCGCCTTGGCGATTTCTAAGAGATGTTTTTCAACGACGCCAAGACGGTTTCACGATAGTTGGAGATGACCCTTACCGGCCGTGAGTGCGGCCAGGACGAGCGTGCCCCCATGTGTGGAGTGCCTTTTCACAGCGCGGAATCCTATATTGCGAAGCTGGTGGCCAAGGGCTATAAGGTGGCTATCTGCGAGCAGATGGAGGACCCCAAGCTGGTAAAGGGTCTAGTAAAGCGGGACGTGATTCGGGTGATCACACCGGGTACAGTGCTGGAAAACAGCATGCTGGACGAGACGAAGAACAACTATATCTGCTCTCTGTGCTTTGAAGGAGATGCCGCAGGCCTTTGCTTTGCCGATATTTCCACCGGCGAGCTTTATGCCGATCAGCTGCAGGCTGCGGAGCAAGCGGCTTTGATCCACGATTTGGAAAACCGCATTGCCCGCTATATGCCCAGCGAGATCCTGATCAATCCCCAGGCCACCGATCTGACAGAGCTGAGTGATTTTCTCCGTGACCGTGTTCACGCAGCGGTGGAATGTCTGGATTTCTCCCTTTATGAGGATCCTGCTGCGGCGGAGAGCTTGGTGACGTCTCAGTTTGGCCGGAATCTCGAAGAGCTTTCCCTGGGAGATAAGCCGCTTACTACCCTTGCGCTGGGAGCCCTGCTGGATTATCTGGGGCGCACCCAGATCAATGGACTGGAGCGCATGAACGAAGTGGAGCTGGAGGGCGCTTCCGCCGTTATGGGCCTAGACCTTAACGCCCGCCGGAACCTGGAGCTGACCGAGACTCTCCGCAACAAGGAAAAGAAGGGTTCCCTGCTTTGGGTGCTGGACCGTACCAAAACGGCCATGGGCAAGCGTCTGATCAAGGCCTGGTTGGAACAGCCGCTTTTAAGTCCCGCCAAGATCACCCTGCGCCAGAACGCCGTAGAGGAACTCTTTATCAATCCCCAGCTTTTGGACGGCCTGACAGAGCAGCTTACCGGCATTTACGATCTGGAACGCATCATGACCCGGATTGTTTACGGCTCCGCCAATGGCCGGGAGCTGCGTTCTCTCTGCACGGCGCTGGAGCGGCTGCCCGGACTCAAAAATCTGCTGGACGGCTGTGAATCCACCTTGCTGAAGAGCCTGCACGACCAGATAGACAGCCTGGAAGACGTAGCGGACCTGATCAATGCCGCCATTGTGGACGAGCCTCCTTTTACCATTCGAGAGGGCGGCATTATTCGGGGAGGCTATAACGCCGAGCTGGACGAGGTCAAGCACGACATGAACGGCGGCACAGAGCTGGTGGCCGCCGTAGAGGCCAGGGAACGGGAGCGCACCGGG
>CAZBDS010000045.1:1360-9715 GCA_964490735.1 uncultured Acutalibacter sp.
CCAAGCTGCGCACCGGCTATAATCGTGTGTTCGGCTATTACATAGAGGTTTCCAACAGCTATAAAAATATGGTTCCCGAGGATTATATCCGCAAGCAGACTTTGACAAACGGCGAGCGGTATATTACCCAGGAGCTGAAGGATCTGGAAAACCGTATCCTGGGCGCTCACGACAAGGCTATTTCCATTGAAAGCCGCCTGTTTGAGGAGATCCGGCAGCACATCGCAGGGCAGCTGGAACGGGTGCAGGACTCTGCAAAGGCTGTGGCAGCTCTGGACGTTTTGGCGTCTTTTGCAGCTGTGTCTGTAAAGAACGATTATACCCGGCCGGTTATCAACATGAGCGGCAAACTGTATCTCAAGGACAGCCGCCACCCTGTGGTAGAGGCCCTTTTGCAGGATACCCCCTTTGTGCCCAACGATGTGGACATGGACATGAACGACAACCGGGTGGCTATCATTACCGGGCCGAATATGGCAGGTAAGTCCACTTATATGCGGCAGATTGCCATCATCACTGTAATGGCGCAGGTAGGCTGCTTTGTGCCCGCGGCGGTGGCGGAGATCGGCATTGTGGACAACATTTTTACCCGTGTGGGGGCTTCCGATGACCTGTCTGCCGGGCAGTCCACCTTTATGATCGAAATGACGGAAGTGGCGGATATCCTGAAAAACGCCACCCAGAACAGCCTGGTGATTTTTGACGAGATCGGCCGCGGAACCTCTACGTTTGACGGAATGAGCATTGCCAGAGCCGTGCTGGAATATATCCAGGACAAAAAGCTGGTAGGCGCCAAAACCCTGTTTGCCACCCACTATCACGAGCTGACGGAAATGGAAGAGATTCTGCCCGGTGTGAAAAATTTTAATATTGCTGTTAAAAAGCGAGGGGACGATATCACCTTCCTGCGAAGAATCGTCCGGGGCGGCGCCGACGACAGCTTCGGCATTGAGGTGGCCAAGCTGGCAGGTGTGCCGGAAAAAGTTATCAAGCGGGCCAAGCAGGTGCTGACAGATCTGGAAAGCGCCGGCGGAGAAGGAGGGGAGCGCCGCGCTGCTGCCCGGTTTCATGAGGAGCCCCTCCAGCTTACGCTGGATTCCGCCGACGCCAAAGTGCTGCAAAAACTGAAAGAGATGGACGTGAACACGCTGACGCCTATCGAGTGTATGAACGCCCTGTTCGAGCTGCACAATTTGCTGAAATAGGGAGAAAAGCATGAGCAAGTTTGAACCCTTGTGGGAGCATATTCAAAAAAGGGGAGAGAGCCCCTGCAAAATGACCTTTGACGAGGTGCGGGCGATTTTGGGGATCTCCATCGACCATTCCTTTCTCAAGTACAAAAAAGAATTGGAAACATATGGCTACGCAGTCGGCAAGATTTCCCTGAAAGAGCAAACCGTGATATTTGAGCGGCTTCCTTGAACCTGGAGTTTCGCGAAACAGCTGAGAAGGAGGTGGGCATTATGCCGAAAATTCAAGTCCTGGATAAAATGGTAGCCGAGTTGATTGCGGCGGGAGAAGTGGTGGAACGTCCGTCTTCCGTAATCAAGGAGCTGATGGAAAACTCCATTGATGCCGGAGCCAGTGTGATCACTGTGGAGATCCGCCGGGGCGGTATTACTTTTATGCGCGTGACAGACAATGGCTGCGGCATTGCCCCCGAGGACGTCCCCACTGCTTTTCTGCGCCATGCCACCAGCAAGATCCTTCATCAAGACGATCTGGATGCCATCGGCTCGCTGGGTTTTCGGGGGGAGGCACTGGCCTCCATTTCCGCTGTTTCCCATGTCGAGATGCTCACCCGGACGGAAGGAGAAAAGGCCGGAGTCCGCTTTGTCTGCGGCGGGGAGGAAGAACCCCGGCTGGAAGAGGCCGGGTGCCCTCAGGGAACTACCATTGTCATTCGGGACCTTTTCTACAACACCCCTGCCCGCATGAAGTTTTTGAAAAAGGATTCTACCGAAGGAAATTCCGTGGCGGGCGTGGTCGATAAAATCGCGCTTTCCCACCCGGAGATTTCTTTCCGCTTTATTCGGGACGGCAAAGAGCAGCTGCGCACTCCGGGGGACAACAAGCTTTCCTCCGCAATTTACGGTGTTTTTGGCCGGGAATTCCTGTCCGCGCTGATCCCCGTAGAGTATACCTATGAGCATGTGAAGGTCACCGGCTTTATCAGTATGCCGTCCGGCGGCCGCCCCAACCGTTCCATGCAGAATTTCTTCATCAATGGCCGCTATATTCGCAGCCGCACGGCAATGGCTGCCCTGGAGGAAGCTTATAAGGGCTCCATGATGGTGGGGAAGTTCCCTGCCTGTGTGCTGCATCTGTCCCTCTCCTGTTCCGTGGTGGACGTAAATGTTCACCCTGCAAAGCTGGAAGTACGCTTTGTGAACGAGCGCCCTGTTTTTGACGCCGTCTATCATGCGGTGAAATCTGCCCTGAACGCCGGAGACAAGCCCAAGGTGATGGAGCTGAAAAAGCCGGCGGTCCAGCCTTACGCGCCCCTGCCAGTCAAACACGAACAGATCCGCTTGCCAGAACCTTTGCCGCCTGAGTCCAAGCCTCAAACGCGATCTCAGCCTCAAGAGGACTCAAAGCCGTTGGATCCCCGCCTTTGGCACACCGCTGTGCTGGAAGACGGCGGTCTTCACAAGCAGGACTCCTTTCAGTCTTTCGCCCGGAGAGTGCTGGATCCGCCGGAGGAACCGAAAGCGGAGCCGGAGGCGCGGACAAAGCCCGTTTCTCCCCAGCCGGAACCGGTGTTTTCCCGGGAGCCCTCCGCCTTGGAGGAGCCCTTAAAGCCCATGGTGCGGGAATTCCATTCCCGTATTCTGGGAGAAGCCTTCGGCACTTATCTCATTGTCGAATACAGCGCTGATGAGCTGATGTTTATCGACAAGCATGCGGCCCACGAAAGGCTGCTGTACGAGCGCCTGAAAGCGACCAAGGAAGGGAGCATGGCCCAGGCCTTGTTGGAGCCTGTGCCCGTAACTTTGGATAAAGATGAATATTCAGCAGTGCTGGCCCATACGGAGGAATTGTCCCGGGCCGGGTTTGAAGTGGAGGATTTTGGCACGGGAACGGTACTGGTCCGCTCGGCGCCCCTGCTGCTGGACGGCGGCGATGCAGCGGCGGCTGTAATGGAGATTGCCGGGTATCTGGCTTCCTTCCGGAAAGAGATTACCACAGAGCATCTGGACTGGGTCTATCACAATGTAGCCTGCCGGGCCGCTATGAAGGCGGGGGACAGCATCAGCCGGGAAGAAATGATCTCCCTGGCCAAAGAGTTGGAACAGAATCCCCAGGTACGCTACTGTCCGCACGGCAGGCCAGTTTACATTTTGTTGAAAAAGCGGGAAATTGAACGGCAGTTTGGCCGCGTGTAAAAGAGGACGCTTATGGAAGGTAAAATTCCAGTTTTGGCGGTGGCAGGGCCTACTGCTTCGGGAAAAACGGCGTTGGGGATCGGACTTGCTCAGCACTTTTCCGGGGAAATTATTTCCTGTGACTCCATGCAGATTTACCGTGGGCTGCCCATTGGTACCGCCCAGCCCACCCCCCAGGAGATGGAGCAGGTCCCGCACCATTTGGTGTCCTTTCTAGACGCACAGGAGAGCTTCAGCGTGTCCGACTATGTAAAGCTGGCCCACGAAACCATTGTTTCTATTTTTTCCCGGGGAAAGCTTCCCGTTTTGGTAGGCGGGACCGGCTTGTACGCCAGATCTCTGCTGCGGGGCTTTTCCTTTGAGGAAAACTGCCGGGACGAGCAGCTGCGGCAGGAGTTGTTTCACCGGGCAGAACAAGAAGGGGCCCAGGCCCTCTACCGGGAGCTTCAGGAGCTGGACCCGGAGGGCGCTCTGGAGATCCACCCCAACAACCTTAAACGTGTAATCCGTGCTTTGGAATACTGCAAGCTTTCCGGCGAACCCTTTTCTGCCCAGGCTGTCCGCTCAAAATCAGCGGAATCCCCTTATAACAGCCTGCTGCTCTGTATTTCCTTTCGGGACCGTCAAAAGCTTTACGACCGCATCGACCGCCGGGTGGATCAGATGCTGGACTGCGGCCTTTTGCCAGAAGCGGAGCGATTTTACCGCTTTTGCCGGCAGTGCGGCACACCGCCTACAGCGGCCCAGGCTATCGGGTATAAAGAGTTATTCCCCTACTTTGCCGGAGAAGTTTCTTTAGAGCAAGCAGTGGAAAATTTGAAGCGGGAGAGCCGCCGCTACGCCAAGCGGCAGATCACCTGGTTTTCCAGGGAGGCAGACGCCCATTTCCTGTACGCAGATGAAGAAGACAGCTTTGAAAAGCTTTTGGAAAAAGGGATCCGCCTGGTAGAAGCGGCGGGGATTGGAAAGGAGGGAGCCTCCCGTGAACAGTAAAAAGATACAGACTCTGGCAGCGGCGGTGCTCACTTTCCTGCTGCTGGTCTACGTGGGATATCAGGTCTATCTTTCCAATCACAAGGGGATTGTGACCGAGGTGGCCATGTACGGCACGGTTTCCGATACGCTGCAGGCCAAGGGCTTTGTGGTTCGGAAGGAGCGTGTTATTACCGATTCCTACGCGGGGGTGCTCAGCTACCGTGTGGCGGACGGCACCCGGGTTTCTCAGGGCGGTGTGATCGCCGACGTGTTCGCCAATGAAGACGACGCGGCGGCCCAGAATAAAATTGCCCGGCTGGACCGGGAAATCGCCAATCTGCAGGAGCTTGCCAAGCCCTCGGATTTTTTTGCCGCCAATCCCTCTATGATCACTACCCAGATTTATTCCGCCATGGGCGAGGTGTTCACCGAGGTTAGAAACAACAATTTTTCGGAAATTGCCGCGCTAAAAGAAAATTTGCAGACTGCCCTGAACCGGAAGCAGATGATCATCGGGGAAGAAAGCGCGGAGGACTATGAACTCCGGATAGAGCAGCTTCAGGCTGAGCGGGATAACCTTTACAACTTGACAGGGGCGGCCATTGATCAGATTACTGCTCCGGCAGCGGGTTACTTCATCAGCAGTACGGACGGCTTTGAAAATGTGCTGGACGTTTCTGTGATCGACGAGATCACACCCAAACAGGTCAGAAACCTTTTGGGCAGAAGCGAGGGTACCGGCCTGGAATCCTCGGTGGGGAAGATCTGCTCCGATTTCAACTGGTATGTGGTCTGTGTTTTTTCCGACAGCGACATGATCAAGTTCGAGGACGTGGAGAAGGTCAATCTGGATATTCCCTTTGCCAGCACGGAAACGATCCCTGCCACGATTATTGCGAAAAACAGGGATTCCGCCACAGGGGATACGGCAGTGGTGTTCGAGTGTTCCTATATCGATTCTGACATTGCCTCTGTGCGCAGCGAGATGATCCAGGTGAATGTGCAGACCTATTCCGGCGTGCTGGTCAGCGAAAAAGCTCTGCGTTTCCAGGATATTGAATACACCGGGACGGACGAAGCCGGGGAAGAGGTCACCACTGTGATCCCCAATGTTAAAGGCGTATATGTGCAGAATGGGCGGCAGCTCGATTTCGTGCAGGTTTTTACAGAAAAGACCATCAACGGCTATGCCGTTTGTAAAACGGAATTGAGCGACGAAGAGCGGGAAGCGTTGGTGACAGAATCCACGATCCAGCTTTATGACAAGGTTGTAGTGGAAGGGACGGATCTTTATGATGGAAAACCAATACAATGACCGCTGCGCTGCATTTGACGAAAACTATCCGCGGATCCTGGAAAGCATCGCGGAGGCGGCGGTGAAATCCGGAAGAAAACCGGAAGAGATCACTTTGCTGGCGGCCACCAAAACGGTGCCGCTGGAGGTCGTCAACCACGCGATTGACCGGGGCCTTTCCTGTGTGGGTGAAAATCGGGTCCAGGAGCTTCTGGACAAGTACGACGCTCTGAATAAATCCCGGTGCGACATACAATTTATCGGGCGGCTCCAAACCAACAAGGTAAAGTATCTTTTAGGAAAGGTCAGCTGTATTCAGTCCGTAGACAGCCTGAAGCTGGCCAAAGAGATCTCCCGGCTTTGTGTGCGGGAAAAATCTTCCATGGACATTTTGGTGGAGGTCAACATTGGCAGGGAAGAGAGCAAGGGCGGCGTTTTGCCCGAAGAGCTCTTAGAATTTGTAGATCAGGTGCGGGCCTTGGACGGCATTCGGATCCGCGGTTTGATGGCCATACCGCCGGAATGTGACAATAAAGCCCGTTTATGTGAGTATTTTTCTGACATTCGTCAATATTTTGTTGACATAGCGGCCAAAAGAATGGATAATGTATTTATGGATTGCCTTTCGATGGGAATGTCCTCCGATTTTCCCCAGGCAATTCAATGCGGTTCCACCATGGTTCGCGTGGGATCTGCTCTGTTTGGCAAAAGAAATTACAATTAGCCTGCGTTGGGAGGTCTGTATCATATGGCAGGAATTCGTGATAAATTCCAGAGAATGCTCAATCCGCCGGACGACGAATATGAGGATTATTACGACGAGCCCCAGGAGGAGCGCGGCGGATATGACGACCGCTATTCTTCCTTTTCTTCCCGCGGCGATTCCCGAGATAACAAAGTAGTCAATTTCAATGACAGATCTCAGATGCAGATGGTGGTGTTCAAGCCTACTTCTTTCGGAGAAGAGGCCCGGAACATAGCCGACGAGCTGCTGAAACGCCATACCGTCGTGCTCAATCTGGAAAAGGCCGATAAAGAGGCCTCCCGGCGAATTGTGGATTTTCTCAGCGGCGTGGCCTACGCCAACAACGGCAGGCTCAAACCCATCGCTTCCAATATCGTGATCGTCACCCCCTTTAACGTGGACCTTACCGGGGACGACGTACTGGACGAGCTGGAAAGCAGCGGCATTTATTTTTGATCGAGATGCCGAAGGAAACAAATGATCTCCTCGCCGCCAAATTGAAGGACGGTTTCAGCCTTTCCGAAAGGCGTCCCTGGTTTCTGGGTTTTCTCAATGAGGCAGAAGCCGCCTGTTGCGCGGATCTGCTCCGGCGCCGCCCGGACGTAAGCTGCCTGTTTTGGGGCGGCTATGAAGAGGCCGAACGCAGGCTGCTGGGGCTGTTTCCCGATTATTTGGATCCGGGGCCGGAGCTTTTTCCTTTGACGCCCCTGACCTTCTCTTTCCGGGAGGAAGACCGTCTTTCTCACAGAGATTTTCTTGGTTCTTTCATGGCCCTGGGCATAGAACGGGATGTGATAGGCGATATTTTAGTGGGAGAGGGCCGCTGCGTGGCTTTTGTCAGGCAGGAGATGGCCGATTACTTCTGCCAGAACCTGCGGAAGATCGGTCGTGTGGGAGTGAAGGTGACCACCGGTGCGGAAGATCCGCTTCCCCTTGACCGGGAGTTTGCGGAGCTTAGCGGGGTGGTGGCCTCCGAGCGCTTGGACTGCCTGGTGGCGTTCCTGTGCCGGGTTGGCCGGGGGGAAGCCGCAAAGCTTATTGTTTCAGGAAAAGTCATGCGCAATCACCGAGAAGTCCTTTCCGTCTCCGAACGGGTCAGCGCGGGCGACGTGCTTTCCGTTCAGAAGCAGGGAAAGTTTATTATAGACCGGCTGGGCCCTTTGACCAGCAAAGGGCGGCTGTCGGTACAATGCAGGAAATATAAATAAGGGGGATCTTCTGAATGTTGACCGTAAAAGAAATCAATGAGGTAAGCTTTGGAAAGGCTGGGTTCTCCGGGTATAAGCCCGAGGACGTGGACAATTTTATCGACGAGGTGGCCGATTCCTTCCGTCAGCTGGAACTGGAGCGCGACGACGCCTTGAAACAGGCCCAGGATCTGGCTGCTCAAAACTCGGCGCTTTCCGCAAAAAATGCCGAAATTCAGGAGAAGCTGGCAATCCTTGCCCAGAAGATCGAATCTTACCGTGCGGAGGAAGACCAGATAAAAGACGCACTGCTCAGCGCTCAAAAGCTGGGAAGGGATTCTCTGCGCGAGGCCAAGGACAAGGCCGAGATCATTTTGCAGGACGCCAAGGACAGCGCCCAGCAGATGATGGAAAACGCCAAGGTCGAGGCCAACAAAGCCGCCAAAGAGTACATGGCCCAAGCGGACGAAAAGAAAGAGGAACTGGAAGAAATGAAGCGGCAGGTTTCCGCGTTCCGGGCCTCTTTGATGGAGATGTATAAAAAGCATTTGGAATGCATTGACCATATTCCCAATTTCAAACCGAAGGATAAGCCTGAGGAGCCTCAGGAAAAGCCCGAACCTCCGGTACATCAGGAAGCTGCTCCTGCCTCTGCGGCTCCCGAGCAGCCTGTTCAGCCTGCGCCCGCTCCCGCAAAAAAAGCGGAGCCTCAGTCCGCTCCCGTGCGTGCTGAATCCACGCCGGCCCCCATGCCTGCACCCGCTCCTG
>CAZBDS010000046.1:0-9691 GCA_964490735.1 uncultured Acutalibacter sp.
TCAACTGGGAGCGTTTGGGAAACGTGCGCTTTGCCGTGACCTGCAAGCCGGGAAGCGGCGGGTTCCCGGCGGCGGAGCGGGCCAAGCAGATGGCGGAGGAATGGAAGCGGGCCATGCGGAGCCGGGAGACCGGCGATTTTGTGGCGGTGGGCGACGTGTCCATCAAGGCCATCGGGCCGGATAACCAGATGCTGGAAAGCGACGTGCCCGTGCGGCAGATGCTGGAGCAGATCGTGGCCAAGCTGGGCCTGCCCCCATTCCTGCTGGGGCTTTCCTGGTCCTCCACCGAGCGCATGTCCAGCCAGCAGGCGGACGTGCTGACCAGCGAGCTGGAGGCCTACCGCCGCCTGCTGAACCCGGTGATCCGGAAGATCTGCAGCACGTGGCTCACCCTGGAGGGCTACCGCCCGGGCTGCCGGGTGGAATGGGACGAGATCACCATGCAGGACGAGGTGGACCATGCCAAGGCCGGGCTGATGGCGGCCCAGACCAGACAGATTGAAGAAACGCTGAGCAAGGAGGGACAGCCATGAAGGAAGGCTATGTGCTGAAAAACGCGGAGGACGCCGGGGCGGAGATGGAGAAGATCAACCGCTATACCCGCAGGGAATACAAGCCCGAAGAGGTCTACACCTTCTCCCTGGTGCTGTGCGACAACGAGGTGGACCGGGATTTTGAGCGGTTCTCGGCGGCAGCCCTGGAAAAGCTGCAAGAGCTCTTTTTGGGCAAAACGTGTATTCTGGACCACGAGCGGAAAAGCGCCAACCAGACCGCCCGAATCTACGACACCGCCCTGGAACAGATCGAGGGCAGAACCACCCAGGCGGGGGCGCCTTATGTCCGGCTGACGGCCCGGGCCTATCTGCCCCGGACGGAAAAGACCGCCGAAACCATCGAGCTGATCGAAAGCGGTATTTTGAAAGAAGTCAGCGTCAGCTGCGCTGTAAAGCGCACGGTGTGCGGCATCTGCGGCCGGGAAAGCTGCTCCCATCAAAAGGGCCGGGAATACGGCGGCAAGTTGTGCTGCCGGGTGCTGGAAGAACCCACCGACGCTTTCGAGTGCTCCTTTGTGGCGGTGCCCGCCCAGCGGGAGGCCGGCGTGCGGAAGGGCTGGAGCGGCAGCGGCGCGGCCCCCGCGGAAGAGCGGCTGAAGGAAGCGGACGAAAACGGTGTGCGGCTGACCGCGGGGGAAGCGCGGCAGCTGGAGGAGCGGATCGCCCAGCTGGCGGAAAAGGCCCGCTGGGGCGACAGCTACCGGGAGGCCCTGCGGGAAAGCGTGCTGAAATACAGCGGTATCGTGCAGCCCCAGGTGCCGGAGGACGTGATGCGCTCGGCGGTGGAGAACCTTTCCGCGGCGGAGCTCACCCGGCTGGAAAAGGCCTATGAGTCCATGGCGGACAGGGTGCTGCCCTTAAAGCCCCAGCTGGCCCCGGAGCACCGGGAGGAGCGGCAGAGCCTGAACGGCGTTTACCGCATTTAAACGGGAGACCCGGCGAAAGCCGATTTCCAGATAGAAGCAGACACAAGGGCAAGAAGAAAGGAGAAGAGCTATGAAAGTTTCGTTTGAAGGGATTGGGGAACAGGTGGCCACCTTCGAGGCGGAAACCACCGGCGCCGCGGCGGTCAAGGCCGGAAGCCTGGTAAAGCTGACCGGAAACGGAAAGGTGGGCGCCTGTTCCGCCGCGAACGACATTCCCGCGGGCGTGGCGCTGTCCGTCCGGGACGGCTACGCGGCCGTACAGGTGAAGGGGTACGTCCAGGCCCCCTGCGCCTCCGGCCTGACCGCGGGGTGGAAGACGGTGGCCTCCGATGCCAACGGAAAGCTGGCCGCGGTTACTTCCGGCGGCAGGGGGCTCTTGGTGGTCCATGTGGATTCCGGCACGTGCGGGATCCTGCTGTAAAAGGAGGAGACGAGCATGGCAAACTATGAGAATATCGTTTTGGAAAAGGGAATGTATGGCGTTCCCGGCAAAAGCTTTACCCAGGTCCTGGAGGAGCTGGACAGCAGCGAGAATTACCGGGGCACCGCCCTGGAGGGCCTGGACGCCTATCAGCGCCAGCTGAAGCGCTTTGGCATTAAGGTGAGCGGTCCCGGCTCCGATATGGTGGAGAAATTCTTCAGCACCACCTCCGGCGCTGCCCTGTTCCCCGAGTATGTGGTCCGGGCCGTGACTCAGGGCATGGAAAGCCGGAACAAGGTGACCGACCTGGTGGCCACTGTCACGAAAATCGACGCCATGGATTACCGCTCCATCAGTGCCGACGAGGGCAACGCCGCCAAGGGCCTGGCTCCCGTGGCGGAGAGCGCTCAGCTTCCCGCCGTTCAGATCAAGTCCGGCAGCGGGCTGGTCAAGCTCCACAAGCGGGGCAGAATGCTGGTCACTTCCTACGAGGCCCTGCGCTTCCAGAAACTGGACCTGCTGACCGTGGCCCTGCGGCAGATCGGCGCTTACATGGCGGTGTCCCAAATGCAGGACGCGGTGGACACCCTCATCGACGGCGACGGCATCAAGTCTGGCGTGACCTTTACGCCCGGCACCCCCAATTACGGCGATTTCATCGCCCTGTGGGGCAAGCTGGCTCCCTACAGCCTGAACACGATTATCGCCGGCACGGACGCCATGGAAAAGCTGCTGCAGATCAGCGAATTCAAGGACGCCCAGGCGGGCATGAATTTCCAGGGCACCGGCAAGCTGTGCACGCCTTTGGGCGCCAATCTGATCCACATTCCCGGCATGGCCGACGGGAAGATCGTGGCACTGGACAAGGACTGCGCCTTGGAAATGGTCCAGGCCGGCGACGTGTGCACCGAGTACGATAAGCTGATCGACCGGCAGATGGAGCGGGCTTCGGTCAGCGTGATCTCCGGCTTTGCCAGGATCTATGAGAAGGCGGCCCAGGGGCTTTCTTATAGTTAACGCACAGCGCCGGCGCTGGCTTGCGTGAAAATCGGAAAACCGATTCGCAAGTGCGTTTACTATATACCACGGGCAGCTGACAAACCACAGGGAGGCGGAAAGTGCGGGAAGCCGTCCTTTCCGCCTTTTTTCTCAAAAAGGAGGAGCTTATGACGCTGGACCTGGAACGGGTGAAGGCAAAATTTTATCTCTACAGCGGGGAGGACAGCTCCGGCGAAGAGACCCGAAAGGCGCTGTGCGGGCAGCTCTGCGAGGAGTGCGCCGCCGCCGTGGGGAAACTCCCGCTGAAGGCGGAGGCCGGGGAGAACGGCGGCCCACTGGAAAGCTGGGCTGCAGCGGAGGCGTTTTACCAGCTGGCCCTGCGGGACCGGGCAGCCGCTCCGGAAATTATTTCCGCCGATGGGGTCCGGGTGGACGCCCAGGCCCGGGCGGAAAACGCCAGGGCTTTAGCGGAGGAAAAGTACCGGGCCGCCCGGCGCCTGCTGCGGGAGGAGGGCTTTTGGTTTGAACACATCTGAGTTTTTGGACAGCCTGCTGGCCCTGTTCCGGGAAAAGGTGACGGGTGCCGATTTCCTGCGGGCCTGGCGGGAAGCCGGGGAGATCCGCAGGCTGGCCCGGCCCGTAGTGGTGGGCGAGGTAAAAGAGGAAACGGTAAAGCCCGGCTCCCTTGAAGTGAAATACCAGTTCCGCATTTTCCTTCCGGAGGGCCGGGGCGCCCCGGCGGCGGAGGGGATCTTTGCGGCCATGTGCGCGGCGGCGGGCCAGGCTTACCCCGGATTTTCCGCCATTTCCCGGGGCGCCGCGGACCGGGACCGGGCCACGGGCCTGCTGGCGGTGACCTGCGCCCTGTCCTTCCTGTCCCAGACGGGAGGCGGGGAGCCTTCCTCTCCCGGGCGGGCGGTAAAGCTGGGAGGCAGGGAATACCTGGCCTCCGGGGTGAAGACCACCGTCAGCCGGAAAGGCCGGGAACTGATTTCCGTGGGGGAAACGGTTCCCTTCGCGGTGGCGGACGAGGAAACGGAATACCTGGTAGAGCTGGAGGGGCTGGACGTGTCCGGCCTGGAAAATCTGGCGGGCTTTACCGCGGAGCTGGAAGGATCGCCGAAGATCGTCTATCTGGACTGCCGGTGGAAGTCCCTTTCTGACGCACTGCGCAAGGCGTCCTTCGTTTCCCGGCGGCGGGAAAGCCTGTAAAAAGGAGGGGGAGAGGCCTTGGAAAGCGTGGAACGGGCAGAGGAATTGTCCCGGGAGATCGAACGGGACAGCCGGCGTTATCCGGCAACGCTGTAACGGAGGAGGGACGGCCATGAATCTGATGGGAATGCGGTTTAAAGATTTTACCTGGAAGGACAACCCCACCGCGCTGACGGTGACCGATTCCCGCAATGTGCGGGAAACCGTGCTTCCCTTTGCCGGGACCCGGGCCGAGGACCTGGGCGCTGAAAAGCGAAAGGTTACGGGGGAAGGGTACTTTGCGGGGAAGGACTGCTGGAAAACCTGGAAGGCCCTGAACGGCGTTTACCGCCGGGGTGGCCCGGGCAGCCTGCAGCTTCCGGGCCAGGAGCCCTTCCTGGCGGTGATGGACAGCCTGCGGCTGATCGGTTCGGCCGGAAAAGAGCTGGTGAAGTATGCCTTTTCCTTTACGGAGTGGAGCAGCGGCCGGGACTGGGACGGCGCGGGAATGCACCGGGCACAGGCCGGGGAAAGCCTGTGGGACTATGCCCGGCGCTGGGGCCGGACCGTGGAGGAGCTTACGGCAGCCAACCCCCATATTCGGGATATCGGCCTGCTGGAAGAAGGGGAGGAGGTGCGGGTGCCATGACCTTTTGGGGAACCACAGGAGCTGGGGACCGGATCCTGCTGGGGGAACCGGCGTTGGTCCTGCTTTCCCGGGACCGGGACGCGCCCGCCGATCTTCTGCGGCTCAAATTTCCGGCAGACAGCCTGTGGCAAGAACTGGAAGAGGTGGAGATCCTGGAGCATGGAGAAAGGCTGTTTCAGGGTATGGTGGACGAACAGAACACCTCCCTCACCTCCTCTGGCCTGACAGTGGAGCTGGTGTGCAGAAGCATGGAAGCGCTGCTGCTGGACAACGAGGCTGCCCCCGGGGTGATGGAATCCCCTTCGCTGGAGCTGCTGGAACAGCGGCTGCTGGGGCCCTTGGGACTGGCCCTGGGCAAAGGGGACCGGGAACCCAAGCGGGGCCGGCTGACGGTGAACAAGGGGGAAAGCTGCTGGACGGCGCTGGAGAAATTCTGCGGGACTTTCCTGGGGGTGGAGCCTGTGCTGGGAACGGACGGGCTGGTGCACTGCGGCGGGACCCGGCCGGAAACGGTGGAGTTGAACCGGGTCCTGTCCGCCCAGGTGGAGCTGGCCCCCTGCAAGCGCATTGGCCAGGTGTGGCAGCAGAGCTACCGCGGCAGCTACGACACCCTGTTTCGGAACCCCCTGGGGGAGGTCCGGCGCAGGAGATATCTCAGCAGGGAAAGCGGAAAAAGCCCCGCGCAGGTTCTGGCGGAGGGGGAGCGGGACAGCTTTTCCCTTACGGTGACCTGCGCCGGGGCTTGGTGGCTGCCCAAGGGGGGCAGGGCCTCGGTGACCCTGCCCCGGGCGGGACGGTTTGAGGACTGCCCGGTAAAAAGCCTTTTGTACCGCCGGGACAGCTCCGGCCAGCGCACCCGGCTGACACTGGGACGGCCGGAAGGAGCAGAAAAGGGGGACAGTCTATGTGGCTGACGAAGCAATTGAAGCAGGAGGCCTTTCCCCGGGTGAGCAGCGGCGAGGTGGCCGGCGGCGGCACCCTGGCGGTGCAGGGCGAGCGGGAGTACCGGTCCCCGGAGCAGCTGCTGCCCTACGGATTTTCCAGCCTGGCCGCAGGAGGCCGAAAGGCCGTGATGCTGGACGGCTACTGCGCCGGGATCTCCGCCCTGCCGGACGCTTCCCTGGACGAAGGGGAGGTCCGGCTCTACTCTGCGGGAGGGGCCGAGATCCTGTTGAAAAACACGGGGGAGGTCGTGATCAACGGCCAGTCCTTTCCCCAGAGCTGAAACGGGAAAAGGAGAGAGAAATGGCGTTAAAACTGGAACATGGCACTTACGTTTTGGGGGCTTCCGGGCTGCCGGAGCAGGTCTCTGGATTGGAGGAGCTGGAGCAGAACGCGCTGCTGCGGCTGTCGATCCCCAGGGGGAGCTTCCCTTACGACTGGGAGCTTGGCAGCGGCCTGGGGGACCTGGACAGGGACGAAGAACACGCCGCGGAGCGGGCGGCGGCTCTGGCCAACGAAGCGCTGCTGGATCTGCCGGGCGTCCGGGTAAAGGAGGCCCAGCTGCTGGAAGACGGCAGGATCAGATTCACACTGAAAACGCCGCTGGGAGAGGGGGAAACGGTCTATGGAGAGCTATGAGGAGATTCTGGGCAGAATGGAGCAGACCTACCTGGAGGAAAGCGGCCACTGCGCGGGGGACGTTACCGACACGGGCCTGCGGCTGAAGGTGCTGGCGGGAGAGCTGTACCGGCTGCGGGCGGAGATCGCCTGGCTGCGGCGGCAGGCCTTCCCCGACACGGCGGAGGGTCAGTGGCTGGACCGCCACGGGAACCAGCGGGGCGTGCCCCGGCAGGAGGGAACTCACGCGGTGGGAAGTATCGTGTTCAGCCGGTACCTGCCCCTGTCCTTTGACGTGGTAATCCCCAAAGGCACGGTGTGCGCGTCCTCCGGGGAGCTTCCGGTGGAGTACGAGACCACCGAGGAAGCAGTGCTGGCGGCAGGCAGTCTAACGGTGAGCGCGGCTGCCCGGGCGGCTGCGGCGGGACCCGGGGGCAACCTGGCGGCGGGGCGGATCAACACCCTGGTCACCCCTGCCACGGGCGTCAACTATGTGACGAATACCGTCCCCTTTACCGGCGGCCGGGACCGGGAAGAGGACGAGGCGTACCGTCTCCGGGTGCTGGCGGCTTACCGGGAGGGCTCCAGCGGGACCAACGCCGCCGCTTACCGGGACGTGGCCCTGGCCTATCCGGGGATCACCTCCGCCGCGGTAAAGCCCCGCGTAAACGGTGCGGGAACCGTGGGCGTGTACGTTTGGGGCCAGGGAAGCGCGCCTTCCGCCGCGGTGATTCAGGGACTGTCGGCGGAGTTTGAGAACCGCCGGGAACTGGGGGTGGCGGTTTCCGTTCAGGCGGCCACGGCGGTTTCCGTGGCGGTGACGCTGCGGCTGAGGGTGGCTGCCGGGGCCGACTCGGAAAAGGCCCTGGCCGACGCGGAGGCCGCCATTCGCCGGCACTTTGCAAGCCTTGGCGTGGGAAGCCCAGTGTACAAGCTGGACCTGGAGCGCGCGGTGCTGGCCGCTGCCCCGGTGACGGGCCTGGAGTGGGGACTGAACGTCCATGACGTGGCGGGCGACCCCGCCAAAATCCCTGTGCCGGGCACCGTTTCGGTGGAGGAATTGACATGAGTGGAAAAGCGTTGAACCGGATCCGGGAAATTTTACAGGACACCAGCTGCTACCGGCTGACAGGCAGCGGCTCCGCCGACTGGGAGGTCACGGCTTACGGGGCGGGCTTCGGCCTGCTGGAAGACGAGCTGGAGGGGCTGCTGGGAGACCTGTTCGCCTCCACCGCTTCGGAAGGGCGTTTGGCGGCGTGGGAGCGGGCCCTCTGGGGCAGGGAGTCCGCCGGGACTTTGGAAGACCGGCGGGCTGTCTTGGCGGGAAAGCTGGCGGTTACCCCCCGGAGCTTTACACCGGAAAGGCTTGGAGAGCTGCTGGCGGGGGCCGGCGTACAGGGTGTCCTGGAAGAGGGGACCGAGGGGATCTCGGTGATCCTCGGCAGGCTGCTGAGCCTTACCCTGGCAGAGGCGGAGCGGGAGCTTTCCCGGCTGCTGCCCGCCCACCTGGGCTGGACTTGGGAAAACGGCGTACACTGGGCGGCCCTGGACGCCTGCGTTCCGGATTTTGAAACGCTGGACGGCCTGAACCTTACCTGGACGGAGTGGGACGGGCTGACCAGGGACCAGCTGGAGCAATGGAACGGAGAGGAGAATTGACAATGGCGTCTTCTGCGAAATCTGAAAAGCTGGGCCTTTCCCTGTGGGAGGCCGGCGACAGGCCGGAACGGTTGGATTTCCGGCAGGACAATGAAAAACTGGAAAGCCTGGTGGGCGGTCACATCGCCAACCAGCTTCTTCATCTGACCGCCGAGGAAAAAGAATTCCTGCAAAGGTCCTACTGGACCATCACCTATGTGGGGACCGGCGCCCGGTGGCAGACGATCTACGGCCAGACCCGGCTTCCTCAGCTGGTCATGGTGCTGTGCGAGAGCAGGCCTCCGGTGCTGATAGATCAGGAGGGAAAGGTGACCGCCTACACCGATTTCTGGTTTAAGCCCGGGAGCACCTCCAGCAAGCCCACTTACGGCGGCGGGGCGGTTCTGGTGGACGCCGGTCAGAAGTACATCGCCTTTCAAAACCAGACCGGCGACAGCTTCAACCGGAATCTGAACGAAAAGGGCCAGTACTACATTGCCCTTTGCTTTGGGGCCCTCTATTGACGGCGGAGCGTTTGGTGTTATAATATATAAAAATAGGCGCTTCCCCGTTCACACCGGGCAGAATTTGCAAGCGCGGACAGGAGGAAAGCGGCATGTTTGAAAACGAGGAAAAGCTTCAGCGGGCACTGCTGGCGGCGGTGGATACCGGGGAGTATGACGCGGAAGCGTCCATGGCGGAGCTGATGGAATTAACCCGCAGCGCAGGCGCCGACCCGGCCTTTCTGCTGACCCAGAAGCGGCCTGCCCCCGATACCGCTACCTGTCTGGGCTCTGGCATGGTGCAGGAGGCCGCGGAGCTGGTGGAACGGGAACAGCTGGACCTGGCGATCTTCGACCGGGAGCTTTCCCCTACCCAGATCCGGAACCTGGAAAAGCAATTGGGCGTTCGGGTGGTGGACCGGACCATGCTGATTTTGGATATTTTTGCCCAGCGGGCCAGAAGCCGGGAGGGCAAGCTTCAGGTGGAGCTTGCCCAGCTTCGCTATATGCTGCCCCGGCTCAGCGGGCAGGGCACGTCCCTGTCCCGTTTGGGCGGCGGTATCGGCACAAGGGGACCCGGCGAAACCTGGAAACGGACCGGCGGCATATCCGCAGGCGGATCGACAGCCTGCGGGCCCAGCTGGCCGAGGCCGAGACCGCCCGGCAGGTCATTGACCGGCGTCGCAGGAAAAACGGCACGGTCACCGTGGCGCTGGTTGGCTATACCAACGCCGGGAAAAGCACCTTGATGAACCGGCTGACTGATGCGGGCGTGCTGGCGGAGGACAAGCTTTTCGCCACGCTGGATCCCACTGCCCGGGCCTTAAAGCTGCCCTGCGGCAAAACGGTGATGCTCATCGACACGGTGGGACTGGTCCGGCGGCTGCCCCACCACCTGGTGGAGGCCTTCAAGTCCACCCTGGAGCAGGCGGCCACGGCCGATATCCTGCTGAATGTCTGCGACGCTTCCAGCCCGGAGGCCGGGGAGCATCTGCGGGTGACGGAGGAGCTGCTCCAAAGCCTGGACGGCGGCGAACGGCCGGTGATCCCGGTGCTGAACAAATGGGACGCGGTAGAGGAACCGGACCTTGCCCTGCGGCTGCCGGGAGCGGTGCGCATCAGCGCCCTTCACGGCGAGGGGATCGAAGAGCTGCTGGAGGCGGTGGAACAGAATCTGCCGGAAAAGACCTTTGAGACGGAGGTCCTGCTGCCCTTCGCGTAACGCGGCCTGGCAGCGCAGCTGCGGGTCG
>CAZBDS010000047.1:0-9419 GCA_964490735.1 uncultured Acutalibacter sp.
CCACGGTGGGCCTGGACCCCAAGCAGATCATTGAGATCCGCACCCTGATCAAGAATCTGGGGCGCAGCCACACGGTGATCCTGAGCTCCCATATCCTGTCCGAGGTGCAGGCCGTGTGCGAGCGCATCATCGTGATCAACAACGGCAGAGTGGTGGCCGACGGCGCCACCGACACCTTGGCCCACGACCTGTCCAAGGACCACCGGCTGATCCTGCGGGCCGACGGCCCCGAAAAGGAAATGCTCCACGCCATTCAGGCCATGGAGCACGTGGTGGACTGCTATTCCCTGGGCGAGAAGGAGCCCGGCGTGTTCGAGCTGAGCGTAGAGTCTGAGCCCGACACAGACCTGCGCCGGGACCTGTTTGCCCTGATGGCCCGGAAGGGCTGGCCCCTGCTGGCCCTGAAGAACAGCGATCTTACGCTGGAGGATCTGTTCCTGCAGCTCACCAGCTCCGACGCCGCCCTGGCGGTGCACGAGGAGCACCCGGACGAGCCTGAGGCAGAGCCCCAGGACGAGCCCGAGCAAGAAGAGACTTCGAAAGGAGGGGACGAGGAATGAAAGCAGTTTTAAAGCGCGAGATCCGCTCTTATTTTAACTCCCCCGTAGGCTATGTGTGTGTAGCCGCCCTGGCGGCCCTGTACGGCTATTACTATTTTCTGGTGATGGCCACGGGTTCCTCCAGCTATATCCGCAATGTGTACAGCATCATGTTCACCTTCTGCATGATGGTGATTCCCGTCATCACCATGCGCAGCATGACGGACGACCGTAAGAACAAGACGGACCAGGCCCTGCTTACCGCGCCGGTGGGCGTTACCGCCATTGTCATGGGCAAGTTCCTGGCCTGCTTCTTTGTGTTTTTCATCGCCTCCACCCTGGGCCTGCTGCCCGCGGTGGCCATGACCTTCTTCTCCACCCCCGCCTGGGGAGAGATCTTGGGCAACTATATCGGCACCCTGCTGTACGGCGGCGCCATGATCTCCATCGGCGTGTTTATTTCCAGTCTGACCATCAGCCAGATCATCGCGGCCATCGGCACTTTTGTGGTGTCTGTGTTCCTGATGTATATTGACAGCCTGGCTTCTTCGTTCTCCAACGCGGCCATCAGCGCTGTCATCGACTGGATCTCCTTTAACAGCCGCTATTCCACATTTACCCAGGGATTGTTCAGCACTTCCGCCGCGGTGTTCTTCCTGAGCGTGATGGCAGTGTTTGTCTTTCTCACTGCGCGCCGGCTGGAAAGCCGCCGCTGGAACTGAGGGAGGGAGATAAAATGGCAAAGCAAAAACGTTCTTTTGGAAAAGCGCTGCGCAGCGAAAAATTTAAGAGGGGCGGCATGGCCACCCTGATGAGCGTAATTTTCATCGCCATCGTAGTGATCCTGAATATTCTAATGGGAGCGCTGACCGACCGGTTCCCCTCCCTCAATGTGGACCTGACCGCCCAGAAGATGAATACCCTGTCCGACCAGGCCCTGGAAATCGCCAAAAATGTAGAGCAGGAGACCAGCATCTATCTCATCGGTTCCGAAGATGCTTACCGGAACAATACCATGTATTATTCCAGCGCCTACGGCTTCGACTACAGCCAAATCGCCAACCTGGCGGATAAGCTCCAGGAGGCCAATTCCAAGATCTCCGTAGAGTTTATTGACCCCGACACCAACCCCACCTTCATCAGCGAGTATCTGGAGGACAATCTGGTTTCCGGCAAGGTGCTGGTGAAAACGGAAAAGCGCCATAAGGTGCTCAGCGTCAACGACCTGTTCAGTATGCAGAACGACCAGACCACCGGCTCCCGGAACACCTATTCCAAGGTGGACAGCGCCCTGGCCGGCGCCCTGGAAGTGGTGAACATGGACAAGGTGCCCGTGGTCGCCATTGCCACCGGCCACAACGAGGTGCTTACCCCCACCCAGCGTGGCGCCTTCGAGGACAAGATGGAGGCCCAGAATTTCGAGATCCGCCAGATCGATTTCGTTACGGAGGAGATCCCCGAGGACACCCAGATCCTGATGCTTCCCACCCCCAACACGGACTACACCGAGGAGGAGATCCAGAAGCTGCGGGACTTCCTTGATAACGACACCAATCCCGAAAGCGTCACCCTGCTGGTGACCTGCCACCCCACCCAGGGCGAGATGCCCAACTTTGACAGCTTTCTGGAGGAGTGGGGCGTAAAGGTAAACCGCGCCCTGGTGGCCGAGACGGACAGCTCCCGCATGGCCCTGGGCAGCCCGGCCTACGTGCTGGTGGATCACGAGGACGAGATCCTGGAAAACGACTACGGCTACCTGATTTCCCCCAGCGGCTGCGGCATTGAGCTGCTGTTCGAATCCAACAGCGACATTTCCACCCATGCCCTGTGGACCACCTCTGACACCGCCTGCCTGGCCACCGAGGATATGACCGAAGCCGACCTGGCCGACGCTCCCAAGGCTTCTCAGGTGGTGGCCAGCCTGTCCTATACCACCGTGAAGGTGGGCGACGTGAACACCCGCAGAAGCGTGGTGGTGTTCGGCTCCAGCGTGGGCTTTACCGATTCGTTTATCAACGCCACTGCCTTTGACAACAGCACCTATATCACCGACCTGCTCAAGGGCATGACCGGCACCGACGGCAGCCAGGTCAGCGTGGTCACCGAGCAGGTGCAGACCAATGTGCGCGACGTTACCGCCTCTCAGAGCACCGTGGTCTTCTGGGGACTGATCGTCTTTACGGTGGGCCTGCCTCTGGCCATTCTCATCGTGGGCCTGGTCATCTTCCTGAAGAGGAGGCACCTGTAAGCCTATGAAAAAGACCACAAGGAATATCCTGATCATGCTGGCGGTCCTGGTGGTGCTGGGCGGCGCCGTGGCGGCGCTGCTCCTGTCCCAGCCCCAGGAGACGGACGAAAATTCCTCTCAGGGGACGGTTTCCACCGCCAAGGAAACCCTGACAGAGCGGGAACCGGCCGATGTGGCCTCTGTGTCCGTAAGCAACGCCGAGGGCTCTTTTGAGATTGCGGAGGCCGGAACCGACGAAGACGGCGAGGCGGCTTTTACCCTGAAGGGCTGCGAGAAGTATCCGCTCAAGGCCGACAGCCTTGCAAGCAGCGTAAAGTGCCTGACAACCCTTTCCGCCACCAAGAGCCTGGGCGAACAGGAGGGCCTGGCCGGGTTTGGCTTAGCCGGCGCCGAGGCCGTCAACGTGACGGTGCAGTATAAAGACGGCACTTCCGATGAGCTGGTGCTGGGCCGCAAGGGCGGCGAGTCCAGCGGACGGTATGTGCTGAAGGACGGCCAGGTCTATATCGCCTCCGGCATTGAGGAGCTGCTTTACGGCAGCATGTACGCCTATTTTGATCCGGAGCTGTACACCATTGCCGACCTGATGGAGGAGACCACCGACGACGAGGGCAACACCACGGAATCCGCTACGGCCGATGAGCTGCGGGTGGCTGTGTTCAGCGGCACCGCCTTTCCCCAGGAGGTCCGGGTGGAGCACGTTACCAACATGATCAGCTCCTATCTGATCACCGAGCCTGTGCGGGCAGAGGCCGGCACTACCAAATTTGCCGACATGCTCACCGCTTTAAAGACCATGACCGCCACCGAGGTGGTGGCCGCCGGCCTTACGGACCAGGTCCTGGAGGAATACGGCTTGAAGGAGCCGGAGGTCCGGGTGGAATACACCCTGAACAACGAGGACCACATTGTGGCCGTCAGCGCGGTGGACAGCGAGGGCAACCGTTTCCTCACCGCGGACGACCGGGACATGGTGTACAAGGTCACAAACGAATCTGTAGCTACCTGGGCTGAAATTTCCCTGATGGAAATGCGCATGAGCTATGTGTACCTGCCTGACATCAAGGCGGTGGAGACCTTGAAGATGACCGTAAACGGCACCGGCTACACCTTTAACGCCCAGCGGACCCGGAACGAAGAAAAGTCCACCGAAAAGAGCCCCTATTACGACCTGACGCTGCAGAACGCCGACGGGAAAGAGATTGAGTACACCAACTATCAGGCGCTGTACCAGCAGATCATCGCCATTTCCGTGCTGAACATGAATCAGACGGACTACAGCGGCGAGCCTGTTTTCCGGTTGGAGTACGACTATTTCGACCAGGAGAAGCAGACCGACGTGGTGGAGTACTATGCCGTAAGCTCCGACCGGTACGCGGCCGTGCTCAACGGGCAGCTCAACGGCCTGGTCCGCAAGAGCGACGTGGATAAGGTGATCGAGCAGATCCCCGCCCTGAACAATGGCGAGACCATCGAAAAGAAAAACTGACCTTTCCGTGATTCAAACAGGCCTTTCCCGGAGTTTTTTCCGGGGAAGGCCCGTTTCTATAATTTGCCGGTTACACTTTTGTTACGAACGGCATAAAATAAAAAAGGGGGGTTGACAAATGGTCTCCCCTGTGCTTTAATAGGGGAAACCAATGAAGGGGAAGTAAAACCGAAATACGCCCCCACAGAGAGCCGGCGGCGGTGGAAGTCCGGCGGGAAACGGATCGGTACAATGGACCCCTGAGGGCCCGGTGAAAGGCAGGGACAATGCGGGGCGGCGTAAGTGTGCGAAAGACGCACAGGCAGCTGCGCTGTAAGCGGTACAGGCCGCGTCAAGCTGAGTATCCCGGGACGTGTGCTCACGTTACAGGGCTGGGATGTAGTAGCATCACCGCAGAGAGGCCGGCTGAAACCGGCAAGCAAGGTGGCACCGCAGAAAAGCTTTTTCTGTCCTTGCGATTTTCCCGAAGGGAGAGTCGCAGGGACTTTTTTTGCGCAACTCCCAAAACACACAAACATTTTGGAAAAGAGGTAAAATGTCATGAAAAATCTGAAAAAGATCCTTTGCACCGTCCTTTGCCTGGCGCTGATGGCCACTGTCCTGTGCGCCTGCTCCAACAAAGAGTCCTCCTCCCCGGCCTCTTCTCAGGCCTCCTCCGGAGAAGTCTCCGCCGTTTCCGGTCAGCCTTATAAGATCGGCCTGATCCAGTTTATGGAGCACCCTTCCCTGGACACGATCCGGGAATCCATTATGGAGCGCCTGACCGAGTGGGGCTACGGCGAGGACAAGGTGACGGTGGACTACCAGAACGCCGCCGGCGACTCTGCCAACATGAACACCATCTGTCAGAAGTTCGTAGGTGATAAGGTAGATATGATCATCGCCATTGCCACTCCCGCCGCCCAGGTGGCCATTTCCTCCGCAGAAGGCACCGATATCAAGGTCCTCTTTGCCGCCGTGAACAATCCCGAGGAAGACCTGGGCATTAAGAACGCTGCCGCTCCCGAGGGCAACGTGACCGGCACCTCCGACCGGATCCCCATCACTTCTACGGTGGACCTGGCCCTGAAGGTCAACCCGAACCTGAAGAACTTCGGATTGCTGTACACCTCCAGCGAGTCCAATTCCGTGGCCGCCGCCAAAGAGGCCAAGGCCTATTGCGAAAGCAAGGAGATCAACGTGGTGGAGGGCACCATCTCCAACGTCAGCGAGCTGTCCCAGGTGGCAACGGATCTGTGCGGCAAGGTGGACGCCATTTTCACCACCACCGACAACACGGTTGCCGGCTCCATCGCCGTGGTGACGGACGCCACCCGCAAGGCCAAGGTGCCGTGGTATGTGGGCGCCGACTCCATGGTGCAGGACGGCGGGCTGGCCGCCATTGGCATCGATTATTCTGAGTTGGGCCACCAGACTGCCGACATGGCCGTGGAGCTTATCGAGGGCAAGCCCGTTTCCGAGGTGCCCGTGTTCTTCTTTGAGACCTACAGCACCTACATCAACCAGAACACCCTGGACGCCGTGGGTGTTACCTTCCCCGACGACGTGCTCAGCGGGGCGGTGTTCTTCAACGACAAGTAATTTTCTGTAAGCTTTAGGAAAAGGGGTACTGTTATGTCTGACGTAGCGCTGCGCGCGGCGGTAGAGCTGGGGCTGATCTACAGTTTGGTCACAGCCGGGCTGTTCCTGAGCTACCGCATTTTGAACCTGGCCGACCTTACCGTGGACGGAAGCTTTACGCTGGGAGCCGCGGCCTCCATTATGGTTTCGCTGGGAGGCCACCCCTGGCTGGGGCTTTTGTGGGGCACGGTCTGCGGAGCCCTGGCGGGCTTTGTCACCGCCTTTTTGCAGACCAAGCTTCGGGTGCAGTCCATTTTGGCCGGCATTCTTACCATGACGGCCCTCTACTCGGTGAACCTGCGGGTGATGGACGGCCGGGCCAGCGTAAACATCATTGGGCAGAACACGATCTTCACCCCCTTTCAGGCGCTGTTTGGAGACTGGGGACGGCTGGCTCTGCTGGCCCTGCTGGCCGCCGGCGCCATGCTGCTGCTCACCCTGTTTCTGAACACCCAGCTGGGCCTGTCGATCCGGGCCACCGGCGACAACGAGAACATGGTGCGCTCTTCCTCGATCAACGTAAACTTTACCAAGACCCTGGGCCTGGTTATCGCCAACGCCCTGGTAGGCCTTTCCGGCGGGCTTCTGGGCCAGTACCAGCAGACCTCCGACGCCAGCATGGGCATCGGCGTGGTGGTCATCGGCCTTGCTTCCCTGATCATTGGCGAGGCGGTTTTCGGGAACCTGATCTATTTTCTCTGCAAGCGCAGGAACATGATCACCGGCATTGTTTCCGTGGTTGCCGGTTCTATCCTGTACCGTACCATCATCGGCCTGGTGATCCAGTATAACAACGCCCCCGCCCTGCAGTTCCTCCATGTGACCGCCTCCGATATGAAGCTTTTGTCGGCAATTATCGTGGTGGCTGCCATCTCCTACCCCGCCCTGCGGGACGCGGTAGGGATGCGGAAAAAGAAGGGCGATCTGCATCGCGGCCGGAAAAACGCCGGCAGCGGGAAGGAGGCTTGAGCCATGCTGGAGCTGAAAAATCTGTGCAAGACCTTCAACAAGGGGACGGTCAACGAGCGCAGGGCCATTGAAAACGTGAGCCTTTCGGTGCCGGAGGGCCAGTTCGTCACCCTGATCGGCGGCAATGGCGCGGGGAAATCCACCCTGCTGAAACTCATTTCCGGAACGTATCTGGCCGACGCCGGCTCCGTAAGCCTGGACGGCCGGGACATCACCTACCTGCCGGAGCACAAGCGGGCCCGGCAGATCGGCCACCTGTTTCAGGACCCGCTGATGGGCACGGCGCCCAACATGACCATTGAGGAGAACCTGTCTTTAGCTTACCTGCGGGGTTCCTGCCGGGGCTTTGCCCCGGCCACCAGCCGGAAAAACCTGGCGTTTTTCCGGGAAAAGCTGAAGGAGCTGGACCTGGGCCTGGAAGACCGGCTGAAGACCCGGGTGGGATTGCTGTCCGGCGGGCAGCGCCAGGCCATCACCCTGCTGATGGCCACCATCGCCACCCCCAAGCTGCTGCTGCTGGACGAGCACACCGCCGCCCTGGATCCCGCCACGGCGGAAAAAGTCCTGCGGCTGACGGAAAAGGTGGTGCGGGAAAACAAGATCACCACCCTGATGATCACCCACAATATCCAGTCTGCCCTGGACTGCGGCGACCGCACCATCATGATGCGGCAGGGCGCCGTGGCCCTGGACCTGTTTGGCCCCGAGCGGGAGCAGATGACCGTAGACGCCCTGCTGGAGCGCTTCCGCCAGCAGAGCGGAGAGGCCATTACAAACGACAGAATGCTGTTGTCGGAGTAAAGAGCAGCTTTTAATTTTTTTGGAAAGGGCATTGAAAAGATGCCCTTTTCTTTTTTCTGGCCAAAAAGGATAAAGCAAGAAACCCGGTTCATACTAACCTCACGTGAATAAAATGATGGAGGAATTAGTTATGAAAGCAACGGGAATTGTGCGGAGGATCGACGACCTGGGCCGGGTAGTGATCCCGAAGGAGATCCGCCGCACCTTGAAAATACGGGAAGGCATGCCCATGGAGATCTACACCGACGTGTCAGGCGAGGTGATTTTGAAAAAGTATTCGCCGGTGGGAGAAATGTCCCAGCTGGCCTCCGCCTATGCCGAGACCCTGGTGCACCTTACCGGCCACGCGGCGGCAGTCTGCGACACAGAGCAGATCATCGCGGTGGCGGGCCCGGCCAAGAAGGAGCTGCTCCACAAGCCCATTGCGCCCCAGCTGGACGAGCTGGTCCAGTCCCGCAGGAGCTTTATCTCCTCCGGGGAGAACACGGTGCTGGCCAGCAAGGAGCCGCCGGCCGCGGCGCTGTGCGTGTTCCCGGTGGTGAGCCTGGGAGACGTGATGGGCGCGGTGGTCCTGCTGAAGGGGGAAAAGGCCCCGGCCAGGGTCAGCGGTGAGGCGGTGGAAAGCACCAAGGCCGCCGCCATGTTTCTCTCCCGTCAGCTGGAGGCCTGAAACAGTCCCGGGAAAATCGGGAGAAACCCTTGATTTTCCAGAGAAAGGGTGTTATAATACCCTGTAGTATAAGGAAGACGATGAAAGAGTGGGGCGACCCGCTCTTTTAGTTTTGAAAGGGGGAAAGCGCTTTGAGTGCTGCCAATCAGAAAAAGGGCGGCGTGGCCCAGCAGGTTCGGGCCCTGGCGGAGCCCCTGGCCCAGGAGCTGGGGCTTGCGCTGTGGGACGTGCAGTTTGTCAAGGAAGGAGCAGACTGGGTCCTGCGCCTGATTATCGACAAGGACGGCGGCGTCTCCATTGACGACTGCGTGGACATGACCCACGCCATCGACCCTGTTCTGGATCGGGAAGATCCCATTCCCCAGGAGTACCTGTTAGAGGTGTCTTCTCCCGGGCTGGAGCGGAAGCTGTCCCGGCCGGAGCATTTTGAGGCCTGGCTGGGGAAGCCGGTCCGGGCCAAGCTGATCCGCCCCCTGGAGGACGGCAGCCGGGTGCTGGAGGGCCTGCTGCTTCAGGCTGACGCCGATTCCTTCGAGCTGCAGCTGGACGAAGAGACCGGCGCCACCGTGCAGAAAAAGGAGTGCTCCTCGGTAAACGCCGTGGAGGAGCTGTAAACAAGAGAAAAATCTATAAAATATAAGGGAGAGATCGGAAAAATGGCAAGAAAAAAAGAACCGGAAAAGCAGGGCAACGAGGAATTGTTTCTGGCCCTGGACCTGCTGGAGAAGGAAAAAGGGATCCCGGCGGAATTTATGCTGGATAAGATCAAAAAGGCCATTTCCACGGCCTGCAAAAACAGCTATGGCAACGAGGACGTGGAGATTGAAATTGACCCCGACGACGGCCGCTTCGACGTGTTCCTGAAGAAAGAGGTCAAGGAAGAGGTGGAAAACCCCAACCGCGAAATCCTTCTGGACAAGGCGAAGGAGATCGATCCGCTGGTAGAAGCGGGCGGCTTTGTGGGGATTAAGCTGGACACCAAGCAGTTTGGCCGGGTGGCGGCCCAAACCGCCCGGAACATTATCCGTCAGGGGATCCGGGACAGCGAGCGGGGCCAGATGATGCAGGAGTTCCAGTCCAAGC
>CAZBDS010000048.1:0-9414 GCA_964490735.1 uncultured Acutalibacter sp.
GGATTGCCGGCAGGGAGATGCCCACCCACAGCAGGCAGTATGGCAGGCAGATCTGCCCCCAAAGGCTCATCGGCATATTGGAGTAGTCCCACACGCCCCATCCCAGCCAGACATTGACCACCAGCCCGGTACAAAGTTCCAGCACGGTGATGATCCCCGCGCCTAGAAGCATTTGCCAAATGAGTCCCAGGCTCCACGGGATATGTTCGTTGATTGCGCCAATGCAAAGGAAGCATATTCCGCCCAAAACCGCCATACTCCAATGGGAGCGACCACGAGCGATCAGCTCCAGCAGGACGTAGATGGCTCCGCCGATGCCGAATAACACAAACGCCTTAGAAAATTTCTTCATGGGTCATCCCTCAATTCTGTCCGTCTGCGTCTGCGCCGCCGAGCCTCTGCATAATAGCCGCCACTTGAGACTGGGCGACGCTCAGTTTTCCGGAAAGCTCCGTGGCATACGGCTCGGGAAGCTCCATTCCGTACTGCACTGCGGTAATATCCTCCCCCTCCGTCATAGAGTTGACATACCCTTTCAGGGCGTTGTGATAGGCGGTCTGGCTCGTGATAGCTGTCTGCGCCGCCATGTAGATCTGTGCGATCTCCGCCGCAGAATAAACGGTACAGGTCCCATCATCTGCCTGATAGGGAAACTCCGTGCCACCCAGCTCGACTACCCGAAACAGGTTGTTGATATTGCTCTGATCTTCTAGTGACAGGTTGAAGTGATCAACCCGGTTTCCGATTTCCACATCAACACCTGCAACAATAGCGGCGTTACAGGCCTTGGAAATCTCAATGAGTTTTGCCGCCCTCACCGTCTCCAGAGCGTTATCTTCGCCGAGGATTTCCACGGCATCTCCTGTGGTAATCCAACCCTTTGTAATGGCGTTGAGTACACCGGCGGAAGTAATCATCTCGCTCCGGTAAAGGTTCGCCACTCGGTCTTTATTCATTTCTATTTTTCACCCCTCCAGCATAGACGCCATAATTGCGTTAATGTTTTCCCTTAATGGATTTGTTTTGTCTGTAATCCGGTAGTGGTGATCGATCACATACCAGTCATAACAATTTCCTTCCGCGTCCTCTTTGCTGTCGTATTTTCGATTTATATGAAAATTGTCTGTAATTGTCTGGTCGGGATAAACTTGTTCAATAGAATGAAATCCCGTCATGTCGGTATGGAATTTGCCTTTCGTTTTGAGAGTTTCTAACCCCATTCGCGTTCCAAATATGTAATCCACCATATTTTCTCCTTTCACGAGACGCGGTTCTTATGGAAGCTCCTGAATTCGATAACCAATTATATTACTTTTCATAGAGTCTAACCCGTTGACACAAAACAAGCCTGACTGATAGTATTTACGATAGTCCCCGCCAACAAAGACGTAGGTCCCTGCATACCATTCATCGCTCGCATAAGTAGTCGGGCTGCCATCACCGGCAGTCGGAACGAACATTGGAAAATAGCCATCGGTTACTACGCTAAAGGCAGAAGGGATACCTCCCGGAATGTGGCAAACAATTGGTTCATCGGCAAGGCCGCTTTTTGTGTAATTGTTCGGGTCTATGGCAACTCGCAGATCTCCGTCTTTCTCCGTGCAGCCATCACACCAGTCATTTACGTTATCCCACAAGCCCTCGATATTACGGTACTGTGTACCAAACCCATATGAATCGCGAGAGGTTTGCGTTGTACCGGTGTGGTAAGGCATGGAATCGGTGTACCCGGTATTGCTGATACCCGTACCGTCGCCACAACCCATGCCGATTTTCTTTTGGGAGTCCCAGTCTGCAAATTCTACAAGGTAAAGAAGCCAAATTGTAAACCTCATAGCGAAGTCAACCAAGTGATATTTATCACCAAAATAATCATTCACATTGTATCTACATCCATCAATGGTACGGTTTTTGTCTGGAAGGCTTGACGGCCAGCTCCTACCACCTAAGTCTGAATGATACCTCCCGACATACACAGTAGACCGTTCTTTGCCATCTCCTCTATCCATGTGCGCTGGAGAAACGGAAAACCCGTCTCTTTGTACATTGGAGATTTGAATACTTATGCTGGCACCGCTTTGCGTCAATTTATACCAGAATTTTGGAATTTCAACCATCACATTCTTGTAGTTTCCATGAGTGCTTTTTACCATTCCGCACCATGGCATCCTGTCGTCAAAAGGAGATCCGTATGAGGACGCCCCCTCAACATACGGAACCGGATCTGTAAATTCAGCGGAGTCATCGGTGCGTGACCACGCCGTTGCAGCCGTTCCGTCCCAGGTAACCCCATATATGAAAGATGTTTTAACTTCAACCTCGTAAGCGCCTTCTGTGTCTCCCGTGGTTACATATGCGTGATATTCAATGCCCTTCCAGTCAACTAGGGTAATAATATAGTCCGTATTTGGCTTATAAACGACAACTTCTGCGACCAAATTGCTCGGGACATCTAAAAAACTGTCATCGGACGTGCTTGCCAATTGTTTGACCGAATATTTTCCTCCTTCGGCCCCACTGTCGAATGTTATTTTTATCTTAAACCAGTCTCTTAACGTGGATATTGGTGCCTTGTAAATTTCATCTTCCTCAATGACATTGATGTAGCTATCCGCTGGAAGTATTCCGATTTCTTGGCTGTCAATTAAATCATATTTGTCCATGCCTGGGACGTTAATGTTGCCATTTGCCATAATATAAGTCACCCCTTTTCAATCTTATAGGAAAAACTAATCGTGGAATATGGTTCCCTTTTTGCCCAGATGAGGATGTAACCATCATTTGAGCTAACCACAGGGCACAAACCACAATCCCTCACAGCTTTTTGCTGCAAGTCTCCACTGGAGACGTACAACTGAATACGGTCACTAGCGGTCAAGCCCGGTAGTGGGATCTCACATTCCCAAGGATATACGTAAGTCGAAGGTAATTTCTCCCAAGTTCCCATTGAGGTTCGAATGATTCCAGTAATCCCCTTGATGTTTTTTGCTGACACTTTCTTCATTTTATTCCCGTCAGCACTGTCTATCAGCGCAACGTAATCTCCGTTTCCGATTGAATCTTTTACGTCAGCATCCCCCTCCACATTGGCAAGCCGCGTAATGGGCATATCTAAAGTGTCTTGACCGTCCTGCTTGCTGGTAAGAACCACGTCGCGTTCAATCAAAGACATTCGCATCTTCCTTTCTCAACCAATAGAGCAGACGCGGTAATCCACGTCTGCTCGTTAATTTTCTCTGATTATTTACGTGTCTGCTTCATTTCCAAGCCCATAGTTTGGCTTGTTGGGATCTCTTTCCCTGGTAGCAATAACTTCCCGCCTCTCCTGGCTCAAAACGCCACAATACTCATCGATTAACTCCATATTGGAACCCGGGGCATCGCCATTTTCGGATTTCATCCAATCAATGATATAGGTGGTTTGAAAATCTGAATCTGAATAGACTTGTAATCCCAGATTTTTTGTTTTGCTCATATCAAACTTCCTCCTTGCTCTTGAACATAAAACAGATCATCAAGCGTGTTCGACCGGAAATCATTGCAGACATTTTCAGAAACTTCAACCACCAGTCTACACCTTTTTAAGCAAGGGGATGACGTGGGCGTTGAAATAAGGAACATAGCCCCACGAATCTTTGATAGGTATGTCTGTACGGATTCATATATATAGGCGTCTATTTGATGGATCTGCTCCCGCAAGTATACGTCAAACTTCTTCATGCCATCTCACTTCCATTTATATCGAAGGGGTCCTGCAATGCGATACTTATCGATCCCGGACCAAAGCGCAGGAGTGCTTTCTCGTGGATGTTGCGCGCTGGTTCAAGAAGGCTTGCATAAAGAAGGTTGCCGGAGATGGCGGAATCAAAGATGGCGTAATACCTCTGCACCCCCCAAGGAATAGTGGTTGACGCGAAATCAAGGGTGGACGTATTATGGATTTCTCCATTATTAGGAGGCGAAAGTGAATTGAGCAAAATCCTAGAGTATCCAGAACCGTCAGATGCGGGCTCCGTTACTCCAGTGCCATCCGCCTGCGGTTCCGTAGAGCTAAGAGCCAGATAATAAGCCGAAGGGAGGGATACGTCCGTTTTTGTCCCAAAGACAGTGCCCATGATTACATTCTTAAAATACGTTGTTACCATTCTACCCTCCTTATAAAATTGTGATTTTATTTTCCTTAGTCTGCTTTCAAAATGGGGATTTCCGCAGGGGCGCTTTCCGAAAACAACAGTTTGTTTAGATTGCGCCAGATGTGGAGTACACCCTGCCGTACCGTCTCGCTGTTAGCGTTACCCTTCTGAATAGAGAGCTGGTACAAAAACTTTCCTTCAAGGCTTTTTGTGTCGCTCGGGACAAGGGTAATCGTTGCAACGGACGGAATCCCCTGCGAGTCTTCCTCCGTATCGCATTCTTTATAGATTGAGGGAATCTCATTTTTCGAGGAGTATGGAACAACGGAGAAAATGACTTTATGATTTACCGTGTTAAACGGGTTGCTCTTGTTTTCATGCCCACCAGGCTCAACATACCACAGGTTCCACTGGAATGTCTCCGTGGATCCTCCAATCATGTCGATGGCCGGCAGATCAAATACCGGATTCTCTATGAATATCACCCCCCAATGTTCCTTGGGAACACGCAGGTGATTTTTACCTGCCCGTTTCCCTTAAATGATAATATGTTGTCTCCCTTGCGCAGCCTCAAGTATTGCAGGTTGCAGCTCTCGTAAGGATTGAAGGAGTCAAGGTCGCTTGTCATGACTTGGTTATCGCCATCAACGCTTATGTGAACTCCTGCCGCGGGGAGGTTCGAAAGCAGAAAAACCTCATCGCCAACGGAGTGGTTTGTGATCGAGATTTCTGAGTCGTCCGCCGCGTCGATCTCCAGAGTCGGATAGTACCACTCGCCTCCAGAGCTCTTATTTTTTAGGATTGCAGTATGCCCTTCGTTTGTTAATGGGACCGTATATGTTTCCGGATAGGAATACGCATACGGACCATCGCAGGTCACTGTACACCGGAATACTAATGGCTCAGAGCTCATGGAGACCATTTCAAGGTCAGAGATCAGGCACCTATACCGGAAATCCTGCATATCAGACTGGTGAATCTCCAGCCAAGAATATGTATCTGGAGATGTCAGCCACGACGCGATTGCCTCCACGTCCCACCTGTCCAAAAAGTTCGGGAGCCCTTCGTTGTCCTTTGGTCCAAACACAAGCCTATACTGCATAGGCTTGTTTCTGTTTTTCCCGTAAGCAAGGGGGGTGGATTTGTTTTCCAGCCGGTCTTCTACGATGGTGCCTACGGATGTAAACGAAAAAGATTCGTCCTGCCGGTATGAGTCAAATCCGTACATGACCATTCCAAATTCGCGGCATGACCTGCCATCAAACAGGAATTCGCAGCCGTCAAATGCCATCAGGCACCTCCTTCAGGGTTATCTTCCTCGCAAATTGACAGGATTGCCTGTTCAAGCAAGTCGATGCAGGCATATAGTTTCCCGCAGTTCTCCTTGCCTGAAACCGTAACACTGTTCAGCGAGTTCCTGACTTTTGAGAGAATATCCGAAATTTTCTCCTTATCCATAGTAGCCTCCTTTATTTACTTTCGAGGGCAGCGACCCTGCTTAAAAGACTGGACAGGGTGGAACCGACATTGATAAATGACCCATTGTGTTTAACATTGAACCCTGGCGCACCACCCTCTGCCCAAATACCGCCATCACAAACAATGGCAATGCCACCTGAAGCTCCCGCCTCAAGACGGATGCCGCTTGTGGAGGAAATTTGAACAACATCGGTTTCGACTCTGCCATTACTGCCTTTAGCCCAACTAAGTGTGCCAGCAGTGTGATTTTCGCCAAAGCCCAATGTTGGAGAATAGATGTGGTTGCCGTCAATAAATGTACCGGAATAATTGCCGTTTACAATGTCGGCTGCAAGGGTTTGAGCATACCCTACTGCGCCAGCAATGCTCCTGTTTACGGAAGGAATAATGATTTCCCCAGCAGAAGTGATTTTCAGCGTTTCATGACCCGCGACCCCAAGATAGCCAGTTTCGTAAATGCTCAGACCATAGAGGTTAAGAAAATCCGGAGGTATCTGAGTGAGCTGTTCCGTGCTGCCATCGGGCTTTTTGTTTTCTCCAAGAAGGGTCCTGATGCTTGTCCCGTCGTCAAAGTAAAAATTCTTCGCGGTGACAGTGCCTGCAAATGTACCGTTGCTTCCGGCTTCCAGCTTGCCCTTAAAGTGAACATTGCCGTCGGCATCAACCCAGAACGCAGCCTTTTCTTCATCGAACACAGGTTTCTGGTCATCGTCCAAAGAATAGACAGGATATTTTCCAATGGCAAAGCCAATGTCCGGGTTCAAGACAATGTGGCGGTTTGCTCCGCTTATAATGTTGAACTCAGCATTATGAAGAGACACGCCACTTCCGTCCGCTTTGAATACCATGTTACCGTCGCCATCTGTCTTCTCGGATTCAATGCGGAGATTATTGCTGATGACCAGAGTACTGAGGAGCGCTTCCGCTGACAGTCCATACATGTATGTGTCGCCAACTTTGATCTTTCCAAGCGCAGCTTTTGCAGTTTTGAACCCGTCATCTGAGAAGACGATCTCATTGTTGATAACCCAAATCTGCTCATCGTCATACCTGTTCGGATCGGAGGAGTCGTATTTGCGGAGTCTCAGCCCGTTTTCTCCCCACGTGATTGCCTGCCCGGTTGATGACATGATTGAGTTCTTGGCAACGTCCAGAGAATTGCGGAACATATCTTCAACAGTGTTTGAAGCGCCGCTGTTTACAAAGGCAGAAAAATTGTATTTGCTGTAGTTTACGGTGCTCCCCATGGAAACGGCCTCTTCCAGCAGGTCTTTTAGCTGGAAGGATACGTCAGAAGACGAAAAGCTGTCGGAAAACTCAAGCTCCATGAGCGCCATATCGCCATAGGAACAGCGGACCCCGGTGAGGATCGGCTTCAAGGCCTTGCCGGGCTCCGTTTCTATGTAACAACGAGAGCCAAGCTCCAGAGCCTTTTTGAAAGCCAAGAACTCTTCCAGGTTAAGGAAGTTGGCGCTGTCGATGTCGAAGGTGAAGGTAGGGGAAGCCATCTTCTCCAGTGTGTCCTGTCCCCATTCCAGCAGATCCCATTCAACGGAATGCTGCTGATACTGAGTTAGGTTCTCGGTAAAGTAGAGATATCCGTCTCCGATGTTGACAGTGAATTGTGTTCCGGTCTTGTAGGAGTTAGGAGCATCTTTGTCCGGTACGCAGTCGTCCGTGACCGCGTTGTAGCTGCCAGAGAGGGAAACCGTGGCGCTGGAGAACGTGCGGTCTCCGATTTTGCCAACCCCAAGGTAGAGCGACATGGCAAACTTTCCATCTTCTCTGGACTCAAACGCACCCTTGTTAACACAGCCTTCAAATCCAGAAGCACTTAGATATCCACCAGAAAACGAGTAGAGCAGCTTGTTTCCAAAATGGAGGTCATACGGTTTCAAAATCCGCGTTACAGTGGAAGTATTTGTCCCCTCCGGCATACCTTCTTGGGGCGCAATAGAGTACACTACATCGGAAACTTTAATGCTTTCATCTGCGGTGTTATATGACTTTACTTCTGGAATATAAAAGGTTGTTTCTTCAACATCATCCTCTTTTAAGTACAGCTTAATCAGCTTTGAATCTTCTTCTCCAAACCAGGACTCAAAACTAAGAGATTGATTTATCTCTTCGAGGGAAGCCGTCAGCCTGTCGTAAGTTGCTTGGGTTTCAGCTATAGCCTCTTCCTGTTCGGCAATCTCAGCATCTTTTGCATCAATCGCCTCTTTTAATTTTGCGAGAGTGGCGTCCTTAAAATCATCATAGCTATTGAAGTCCTGCCAGTTCTCATACCAATCCTTCCACTCCGGCTCAGGGTATTCTTCTGAAAGCTCCTCACTGCGCGTTGACTGGATAATCTCCGCTTGACGCGTCTCCAGGTCCTTTTTGTCTTCTTGGAGGTAAATCAGCTTTGCCTGCTCGGAGAGTAAACGACCACTTTGAAGATCCCTTTCTATTGTCCTGTCGTAGTAAATCTGGCGAGCATTTTCGCAGGCAAGTTTCCAAGCGGCCCATTTGTCCACCACTTCCTGTGAAAAATGTTTGGTGGTCATAAAGTAATCCAGATTGTAGATCCGGTCTGTCCCGAGGGGGTTTACACCCATAATGCTCACGCCCTCGGCACCCTTTACGCTTAGGCTTGTAACGATGTGTTCAGAGTCCTCCGGAATGGACAGGCTCTTGATAAGGTTCCTGGTGGAAAGCTGGATGGGGGAGGTACTTACGCGGGAACTGACGTCCCTCACATAAACAGTCCGCGTCATTGTATCAAAGTCAAAGATACAGCCCACGCTTTCCTGCACAGTGGATTTTACAAAATTGTACGCGTTATCGCGTTGGACATCAAAGGTGCGGTATACACCAATCAAGGTGGGGTCAACATATCCAAGGGTCCACTGGGGAACACACTCCATGATGAGCCCAAGGATGCTTTCCTCCGGAGTGGCAGGATTCCAAAAATTGTACCCGTTCTGCATATCTTCCGGAATGGATATTTTTTTGAAGATCCACTCATATTCCAAGGAATATGCCTTGCAGGTCTTGACTTCTTTCAGTCCTGAACCTTGAGTCTGGGGGTTCATCAAGATAAAGCGTCCAAGATCTTTCAGTTCTACGATATTCCAGCCAACAACATCATGATATCCAGGGACTTCAATCCCTTCTACCCAGCGCGGAATGGAAAATTCCAGTTCTGAAAGTTCATTGTAGACCAGATGCGGTTCTACATTTTCGGCAAAGCCAAGAGTTTGGAGCTTTCTCCCGGACAGGGTTTCAAGGATAAGAGTCGGGCGCTCCTTCAGCTTTAGCTTTGAAAAATCAAATCTCATATGTCCTCCTTTCTTAGAGGCTTTCGGCCAAGAAATAGCCGACAATTCCTGGGTTGACAATTTCAAAACAAGGGTGATATATTATATTTCGGCAAAACAGGGGGTAAAGAAGTGATCGGCTTCAAGTTTTACTCCCCTTTGAAAGGATTGAAATTATAAAATGAACAGCGGTTTTAATAAACTAAAGAGCGACATTAAAGCATGTTTGCCAAGCAAGATTGATTTTCTCGCCCTCTCGGCTTCTGACTTTATGAAGAAACATCGAATGAAAATAAGCGTTGAAGAACTCTTTGCGGAGGCACGGATAGATACCAAAAGAATCGATGATTTGACGTACTTTGAAAAATCAGTGCTGACTAACTGCTTGAAGAAACATTCAACCTTTAAATCCTGGGACGAATTTTTAGAAGAAGCCTATATATACGCCTCCGGAGGGAAAGTCTTTCGGAAATAGAAGTGGGCGTCACCTCCATTACAAA
>CAZBDS010000049.1:0-6012 GCA_964490735.1 uncultured Acutalibacter sp.
TCAGCTGCTGGAACAGGCCGCCGCAGCAAACGACGCCGCCCTGGTCATTCTGGGCCGCACCGCCGGCGAGGACAAGGACAATTCCGCCGCCGAGGGCAGCTATCTGTTGGCCCGGGCCGAGAGGGACGTGCTGTCCGCCGTCTGCGGGGCCTTCTCCCGGGTGGCCGTAGTGCTGAACGTGGGCAATATCATCGACATGAGCTGGGTGGAGGACTACGCCCCCGGGGCCGTGCTGTACGTGTGGCAGGGCGGCCAGGAAGGAGGCCTGGGCACGGCCGATGTGCTCACCGGCAGAGCCTTCCCCTCCGGCAAGCTGCCGGACACCATCGCCAAAAACATCGACGATTATCCCGCTGCCGGCAACTACGGCAGCGAAACCCGGAACATCTACGCCGAGGACATCTATGTGGGCTACCGGTATTTTGAGACCTTCGCCCCGGAACGGGTGCTGTACCCCTTCGGCTTTGGCCTGGGCTACACCGGTTTCTCCCTGTCCGGCAGGGAGGTCAGGCGGGAAGGGGACCAGCTGGTCTTCACCGCCGCGGTGCAGAACACCGGGGACCGTCCGGGCAAGGAAGTGGTCCAGGTGTACTGCGAAGCCCCCCAGGGCAAGCTGGGCAAGGCCGCCCGTTCCCTGTGCGCCTTCGGCAAAACCGGCGCGCTGGGCCCCGGCGAAAGCCAGACCCTGACCCTGCGCTGCCCCATTTCTTCCTTAGCTTCCTATGACGACTGCGGCGCTGCGGGACACAAGTCCTGCTGGGTGCTGGAAGCCGGTGAATACAGCTTTTACATCGGCAGCGACGTGCGCTCCGCCGAAAAGGCCGGAAGCGTCTCCCTGCCCGAAACCGTAGTGGAGCAGCTGGAAGAAGTTATGGCTCCCGTGATCCCCTTCGACCGGCTGCGGCCCGGTCCTGTGAAAAACGGCGTTTATGAAAAAGCCTGGGAACCGGCCCCCCAGCGCACGGTGGATCCCATGGAGCGCCGGGCCGCCCGTCTGCCCGCAGAGCTTCCCCAGACCGGCGACCGGGGCTGGAAGCTGGGCGATGTGCTGGACGGCAAGGTCTCTCTGGAGGACTTTACGGCCCAGCTTTCCGACGAGGAGCTGTGCTGTGTAGTCCGGGGCGAGGGCATGTGCTCGCCCAAGGTGACCGCCGGTACGGCGGGGGCCTTTGCGGGCGTTACCGAAGAACTGCAGGCCCTGGGCATTCCCGCGGCCTGCTGCGCCGACGGCCCCAGCGGTATCCGCATGGACTGCGGCACCCGGGCCTTTTCCATGCCCAACGGCACTTTGCTTGCCTCCACCTTCAACCTGCCTCTGGTAGGCGAGCTGTACGAGTTCGAGGGCCTGGAGCTGCGGAAAAATAAGGTGGACACCCTGCTGGGCCCGGGCATCAACCTGCACCGGCACCCCTTGAACGGCCGGAATTTCGAGTATTTCTCCGAAGATCCCCTGCTTACCGGCAAAATGGCGGCAGCCCAGCTGCTCGCCATGCACAAGTACGACGTCACCGGCACCATCAAGCACTTCTTCTGCAACAGCCAGGAATTCCACCGCAACGACGTGGAGGCTGTGGCCTCTGAGCGGGCCCTGCGGGAGCTGTACCTGAAAACCTTTGAGATTGCCGTAAAAGAGGGCGGAGCCTGCTCGATCATGACCAGCTACAACCCCGTCAACGGCTTCTGGTCCGCCAGCAACTACGATCTGCTCACCACGGTGCTCCGGGAAGAATGGGGCTTTACCGGCATGGTGATGACCGACTGGTGGGCCAAGGGCAACGACGCCGGAGAGGACGGCGAGCGCACCAACATCGCCGCCATGATCCGGGCCCAGAACGACGTGTACATGGTGGTCACCGACGCCAAGAGCAATTCCCACGGGGACAACTCCGCCCAGGCCCTGGCCGCCGGCACCGTCACCCGGGGCGAATACCAGCGCAGTGCCATGAACATTTTCCGACTGCTGCTGAAAACTCCCGCCCTGCCCCGCCTGCTGGGCCGGGAAACCGACCTGGACCGGGCGCTGGAGCAATCCCTGGGCCTGGAGGACGAACCCCTGGGCAGCCTGTACCAGGTAGAGCTGGAAAACGGCAGGGCGGCGCTGGACGTGTCCGTTATCGAGACGGAGAAGGGCCGCAACACCCGGTTCGGCGTCACCGTGTCTGAGCGGGGCTTTTACAGCTTGAAGCTGGTCCTGCGCAGCGCAGACAGCAACGACGTGTCCCAGATCCCTCTGTCCGTGTTCCAGGACCGCAATCTGCTTTCCACCATTACCCTCATCGGCAGCGAACGGGAGTGGAAAACCATCGAGCTGCCCAATATCCCCATCTTCTCTGGCAGCAGCTACTTCCGGTTCTTCTTTGCCCAGACCGGCATTGAACTGCAGTCCATCGAGCTGACCCTGGTCAAATCCCTGGAAGAGGAGATTGCCAACCGGCAATAACCCCGGCAAAACAGAAAGAAGGGCCCCGTAGGGTCCTTCTTTTTTGCGTTTTTTCGAAATCGCCGGCGCTAAAGCCCGTATTTTTTCCTGACCCGCTCTAGCTTTTCCAGCAAGATTTCCCCGCCGAACCAGAGGAACAGGAAGGTAGCCACGGCCAGGATAAAGTCCATGGGGAAGCCGGTGGCATAGTAAGACAGCAGGATCCCCACAGTCATCTGGCCGCTCCAGGTGAGGGCCGAGGACAGATTCATCAAGCCCCCGTATACCACAAGGCACGCAAGGGCCCCGAAGAGGCTGAGGGAAAACCGCCCCGTCCGGCGCCGCCGGAACAGCAGTCCCGCCAGAAAGCCGATGAGCCCCATGGCGAACATCTGCCAGGGCGTCCAGGGCCCCTGGGAGTAGATCATGTTGGAGACCAGCATGGTCACCGCCCCCACCAGGAAGCCGGTCTCTCCCCCAAAGGCCACCCCCGCCACAATGGTAATGGCGACTACCGGCTTAAACTGGGGCAGCATAAACAACGCCGCCCGGCTTGCCACTCCCAGGGCGCAGAGCACCGCGATCAATACCAGCTCCCGGGCCTGGGGCTTCCGGCCCTCGAACACCAGAAAAAAGGGAAGCATACATTCCGCCAGGATCAGCAGGGAGATGATATAATATTTCCGGTCCCCCAGGAACCGCATTCCCAGGAAGAGGGTCAGGGGGATCAGCAGCAGGATCAGCCCCGCGGCCAGGGCGGTTCGGGCCGGCAGCTTTTCCCGCTTTAGGGGCTGCCGCTTCTCCGCGGGAGCGGAGCCCTGTACCGCCAGGGAGCAGAGGACCGACAGCACGCCGAACGCCCCGTACAGCCACATTTTATCTCTGTTGCTCAGCCCCAGCAGGGCTGCCAGGTCAAAGGCCCCCAAAAAGTTCAGGAGCAGCACAAGCGCCCCGACGCCGGAAAGGGCCGCCAGCAGCTTGCGCCACCAGGGCAGTTTTTTTCGCTTTTTCTCGGGGGGGCGGCGCTCCGGCTCCCTCTTTCGCGGCGGGACTTCCGGCGGCGCGGGAGGCGGCGGCATGCGGCCTCCGCAGGCGGCGATCACGTCTTCGGTGGTCACGGCCCGGGGCAGCAGCTCCCGGGCGATGCGGTTGGCGGCGGTGGTGTAAAAGCTGCCGCCGGAAAAGAATTCCCGGGGCGTTCCCTGGGCCACGATGTTCCCGTCGAAGAACAGGGCGCAGCGGTGGGCGTAGCAGGCGCAGAAATCCATGTCGTGGCTGGCCATTAACACCGACGCTCCCCGCTTCAGCAAGGCTTGCAGAATTCCGGCGAATTCCAGCTTGAAACCGGCGTCCAGGCCCTTGGTGGGCTCGTCCAGCAGCAGGACCTCCGGTTCCAGGAGCAGCACCTTGCAGAGGGCCGCCCGCTGCTGCTCGCCTCCCGAAAGGTCATAGGGGTGGCGGTCCAGCAGGTCCTCCAGCTTGCAGAGGGCCACCGCTTCCGCCAGACGCCCTTCCGGGTCGTCTTTGCCCTCCAGGGTCTCCCACAGGTCCTCCCGGAGGGTCCCTTTTACAAACAGCGTCTGGGGATTCTGGGGCAGTAAGGCCGTTTTCCTGTGCCCTACCGCCTCTCCCCGCTGGGGTGCAAGCAGTCCGGCCAGAAGCTTCAGGGCTGTAGACTTGCCCGTGCCGTTGCCGCCCAGCAGGGCCAGGAACTCCCCCTGCTTCAGGGAAAGGGACAAGCCCTTTACGGCGTCGGAGGCATTTTGGTCATAGCGGAACCAAAGCTCTTTCCCCTCCAGCACGGTTTCCTCACCGGCAGGGGCCTCTTGCGGCTCCTCCAGCGGCGCCAAGGGGTACTCCGCCTCGTAGCCCTGCAGCCAGTCCCGGCCCTCCCGCACGGTAATAGGGCAGGGCGGGCCGCTTTCCACCGACGCCCAGATCCGCATGGCGGCGGGCATGGCCAAAAACATGGAATGATCCTGCCGCAGCAGCTGTTCCCCCACCTGATCGGGAGAACCGGCGCACAGCAGCCTGCCGTTCTCCAACACCGCGGCAGTGTTTGCAAGAGGCAGGGCTTCTTCCAGCCGGTGCTCGCTTAAAATTACCGTGGTGCCCAGCTCCCGGTTGATCCTGCCCAGGGCCGCCAGGAAATCCGAGGCCGCAATGGGATCCAGCTGGCCGGTGGGCTCGTCCAGGATCAGCACCGAAGGCTCCATCACCATAACGGAGGCCAGGTTCAAAAGCTGCTTCTGCCCGCCGGAAAGCTGGGATACGTCCTTGTAAAACCAGTTTTGGATCCCGAAAAAGGAAGCCATTTCCGCCACCCGCCGGCGAATCACCGGCGTACTGAAGCCCAGGCTCTCCAAGCCGAAGGAAAGCTCGTGCCACACCTTGTCGGTCACCAACTGATTTTCCGGCGATTGCAGCACAAAGCCGATCTTTTCACTCTGTTCCCGGCGGGAGAGCTCCTCCAGAGGCCTGCCCCCGAACAGGAGCTCTCCCTGCAAGCTGCCGTGGGGGGCAAGAGCGGGCTTTAAAAGCCGCAGCAGCGTGGATTTCCCGCTGCCGGAAAGGCCGCAGAGCACCAAAAAATCCCCCTGCTCCACGGAAAGGCTCACCCCGTCCAGGGCCTTGTTTTCCTGGCCGGGATAGGAAAAGCTTATGTCGGACACGCGAAATATCTGAGACATGGGTCAGCCTCCTTTCTTTTCCGGTATACTTCCCCGCTTTTTCCAGGCCAGGGAAGCCACAAGATCCAGCAGCAGAGGGGTACAGCAAAGGGCCAGCCACCCCACACGAAGCAAAATACCCAGGGGCGACAGAGGCGCGCCCTCCGGCACGGGGAAAAACTGCCAGCGCAGTTCCCCCATGGCCCAGCCCGTTAACACAAAACCGCCCGCAGTCAAAAGCCAGAGCAGGACGGCCTTGTCCCGGCTGTCGAACCGGTACACGGAAAAGGCGGTGCGGCCCGGCAGGCCGTAGCCCCGGCTCTTCATGCTGTCGCCGGTGTCCACGGCATTTTCCAGAGACCAGGTTACCATAATGGACAAAAGAGCGGCAAGATCCCGCATTTTCCAGGAAAGCTTTCCCCCGCTGCCGTCCCAGCCCAGGCCCTTCCGGGCCTGGCGCACCTCCCGGAATTGGGCCGTAAACCGGGGGATAAACCGCAAAGCCATGGACAGCATTAGAGACAGGGACGGAACAGCCCTGCCGAACAGATAGACAAATTTATCGGAAGTGATCACCGCATTATAGCAGGAAAACCAGGAGATCACTGCCAGCAGCAGCACCGCGGCGCTCAGTCCGAACAAAGCGCTTTCCAAAGTCACGTGTTTGCCGGAAGGCAGCCGGAACAGGGAGGTTTCCCCCTGATGGTTAAAAAGAGGATTCACCACCGCCGCCAGCAGCATCATGGGAAGAAGGTAAAAGAGCTGACGGCCGAAGGCTTTGCCGCCGTTCAGGCGCAAGCCGTAGGCCAGGGCGGCCCCCAGGGAGCACAACAGGCACACCGGCTCCATACAGAACATGGTAAAGAACAGCACCAGGGCAAAGTATAAAAAATTCACGGCGGGATGATATCCCGAAAAGGCGTC
>CAZBDS010000049.1:6112-9346 GCA_964490735.1 uncultured Acutalibacter sp.
AAAAAATGGAACCGGTTACTCCCCGTGGGCCTCCTGGGCCATGGCCAGGACATTGGCCGCCGGCACATTGGGCAGGATCTCCTCATGGCTGGGGGAAACCACCAGCCCGGGGCCCAGCAAACCCTTCACCCGCCGCACCTCGGCCTTGATCTCCTCCGGCGTGGCGTTGACGAAAAAGGTCTGGGCGTCGATGCCGCCCACAAAGGAAAGCCGGTCTTTATATTGGGCCAGCTCCGCCGCGGACATGCCCTTGGCCTGGGCCTGAATGGGGTGCAGAATATCCACCCCGGCTTCGATAAGGTCGGGAATGATGCGGTAGATGGAGCCGCAGGAATGGAGCATCACCTTTTTGCCGTACTTCTTCCCCACGGCGATCAGCCGGCGGAAAGAAGGCATGACAAACTCGTGGAACTTTTCGGGGGAAATGAACAGGTCCAGCTGGGTGCCGAAATCGTTGCCGAAGAACATGACGTCCGCCCTGTCCCCCAGGCCGGCAAAGAACCGGTCGTTGGCCTCCACATAAAAGTCCACAATGCGTTTGGTAACTTCCGCCACCACCTCGGGCGCTTCGTACATCTTGATAAAATAGTTTTCCATGCCGAAGAAATCGGCCACCAGGTGGAAGAAGGGGCTCCACATACCGGTAAACACCATTTTGTCCTGGAACCGGTCGATCTCCTCATACACCTCGGTAAAGTCCAGATAGTCGGGATTGGGCCAGGGATAGGCGTCCAGCTCTGCCACATCTTCCACGTCGGCAAAGCAGCCTTCGGCGCTCAGGGTTTCCCGGGTGGTGTTCCAGGCCGGGTTAAAGGCGGGATCGCCGTTCGGGTGCTTGTAGGCCCGGTCGGCGGAGATCCACCGGCAGTCGTCGTTTAAATACTCGAAAATCGCTTCCCGGGTGGGTTCGATCCCCCAGGCCTGCGCATACAGGGGTACGGTCTTGTCGTTGGGGTGGCCCGTCCACATTACGTGTTCGTCGGATTCCCGATTGAACACCTTCATCACTTTTTCTCTGCTGGTCATACTTACAGCTCCTTTATCCGTCTGCGCAGGCTTTTCCCCGCAGTTTCTGCCAGTATTGTACAGGAAAGGCCCAGCGCTGTCAAGAGTTAGAGATCTCCGCGGCAGCCTCCTTTTCGGGCAAAAGCCCGGGATCCTTGGGGTCGATGTTTTTCTCCCGCAGCCGCCGATGGACCGAGGAACGGAGCAGCCGGTACAACACCGCTGTGGCGGGGGTGCCGATCAGAATGCCGGGAATGCCCATCACGCCGCCCCAGAACACCACGGCAAACAGCGTCCAGACCGGCGGCAGGCCGATGGAAGAGCCCACCACCCGGGGGTAGATGAGATTGCCCTCCAGCTGCTGCAGCACCACCAGAAACACCAGGAAGATCAAGGCGTCGATAGGGTGCACCAGCAGCAGGATCACCACGCCGGTGATACAGCCGATATAGGCGCCCAGAATGGGGATCAACGCCCCCAGGGCCACAATGGAGGAAATCAACAGGGCATAGTCCAGGCCTAGAATGCTCATGCCCAAATAGCAGAGCCCTCCCAAAATGACGCACTCGGTCAGCTGGCCGCGGATAAAGGAAAAGAACACCCGGTTGGTAAGGGAGCCCACCCGTCCTATCTTGGCGGCGGTCTCCTCCGGCAGATAGGCCGCCAGGGTGGAGCGCAGGCCCCGCAGCAGCTTTTCCTTGCCGAACAGCATGTAGATTGAGAAAATAAAGCCCATGATAAAGGTGAACACGCCGCTGGCAAAATTAAAGGTCACATTTACAAGGGAAGCCACAAAATCGCTGGTAAACTTCGTCACGTCGGAAAAAGCCGAGGCCCAGTTGAAGCTCTTCAGGAAATCCTGAACAAAGGTCAGGTCGTTTTTCTGGGCGAAGGCCGTTACCCATTTTACGGCGGCATCGATATAACCGGGTACGGTTTTTTGCAAAGTCTCGCCCAAAACGCTCATGGACTGGATCAGCTCGGGAATGATGAACAGCGAAATGAACAGGACCACGCCCAGCGCCACCAGATAGGCAAGCAGCACTGCCAAAGGCCGCTTTGCCTTTTTCCACGCCTTCGACTGAAACTTGGCAAAGGGCTTAAAGGCAATATCCTCAAAAAAGCGGACGAACACGTTGAGCACATAGGCGATGACAATACCGCAGAATACCGGAGCCAAGGTGCCCCAGACCGTTTTCACCACAGCCCACACCAGGTCGAATTTCATCAGGCACAGCACGAGAAAAGCCGCCAGCGCCAGCAGGGCCGCACCGACGAGCAGCGTGTGCTTTCCCTGCCGCAGATCGTCCTTGATCGTTTGGATCTTCATAGTCTTCCCCCTCCGCAAAAGTCCGCTCAGCTTTTGGTGCGGAACACCGTCCCGCATTTCTGGCAGGTCACCTCAATATTCCCCCGCCCTCTGGGAGCCCGCAGCTGCTGCCGGCAGTGGGGACACTTGAAATACTTATAGGTCTTGCGCTGCCGCAGCTTCTGGCTTTGCAGCCTGAACCAGCCCGCTGCCGGTCCCCAGACCCGCATAAAGGCCTGGTTCTCCCGCTGCCGGGCAGGGATATTCCGGGACAGGGAGCGAAACAGCGCATACACGAAAATGCCGTCTGCCAAGAGGATCAGCGGCCAAAAGCATAACCTGGCGCAGACAGAGCATACTAAGCCCAGAACTAACAGCCCCAAATTCAGGGGGTCCCCGCCGTACCGGCCCATCATAAACCTCTGTATTTTCTGCATCAGCATCGCGCAGCACCGCCTTATTTTGAATTCCGTTTTCTATTTTCTAGTATAAGCTTTGCCAGCTCCTTTTTCAACTATCCCGCGGTATGCTTCACGATAAATTTACACTTTCGTAAAAAATAAGAATATTTCTTATTTTTGGATTGACATTGCGCGAAAAGTGCCTTACAATAGAAATAAAGAGACCGGCATTACAAAGGAGGAATTATTATGGCAGAACTGAAAGGCAGCAAGACCGAGGCCAACCTGATGGCCGCGTTCGCCGGGGAATCCCAGGCGAGGAACAAGTACACCTATTATGCCTCTAAGGCAAAGAAAGACGGTTACGAGCAGATCGCGGCCATCTTCCAGGAAACTGCGGACAATGAGAAAGAGCACGCCAAGATGTGGTTCAAGCTCTTAAACGGCGGGATCGGCAGCACGGTGGACAATCTGAAAGACGCCGCCGCCGGCGAAAATTACGAGTGGACCGACATGTAC
>CAZBDS010000050.1:0-3162 GCA_964490735.1 uncultured Acutalibacter sp.
GCCAGCTCCCGCTGCAGGACCTTGCAGGCAATCAGCTTTAAAAGCATATCGCTCCCTCCCTTTTTCGCAGCTACAATTTTACTCCATTCTCTGCAAAGACGCAAGACCCGGCAGAGCTCTTAACAACCGTCCGATTTCAGACTATAATGGGTTCCATTATTGTCCGAAATCAGACGATTGAGAGGAATGCCTTGTGAAGAAGCAACTTGCCGGAAACGGCCTGGCCGCATACAACAGCCTGATGCGGGAAAACGACGATATCTACCGGGCGGCGATCCGGACCCTGGGCCTGCCCGACGGCGCCATGTGGATCCTGTACGCCCTGCGGGCCGACGGGCGGGACGGCATGGAGCTGACCCAAAGCGAGATCTGCCACATTCTGTATCAGCCCAAGCAGACCACCAATTCCGCCCTGAAAAAGCTGGAAGGGGCCGGATATCTGGAGCTTCGCGCCGGACCGGACCGCCGGAGCAAATACGTTCGCCTTACCCCTGCGGGAGAAGTCCTGGCCCGGCAAACCGCGGACAGGCTGATCGAGGCGGAAAACCGGAGCTTTTCCCAACTGACGGAGCAGGAACAGGAAACTTTTCTTCGCCTGTTCCGCAAGCTGACGGATCTGTTCCGGGAAACCACAGAAACTTTAGCAAAGGAAAAGCCTGTATGAAACGGGAAAAGCAGAGGATCCAGCTTTCGGATCATTTCACTTACGGGAGACTACTGCGGTTCTGCCTCCCCTCCATCGTTATGATGGTTTTCACCTCTGTCTATGGCGTAGTGGACGGCCTGTTCGTCTCCAATTTTGTGGGCAAGACGCCCTTTGCCGCCATCAATCTCATCATGCCCTTCGTCATGATCTTCGGCGGCGTGGGCTTTATGATCGGCACCGGCGGCAGCGCCCTGGTGGCGAAGACCCTGGGCGAACAGGACCGGGATCGGGCCAACCGCTATTTCACCATGATGATCTGGATCACCCTGATTGCCGGTGTGATCGTTTCCGCAGTGGGCATGATCTTTATCCGGCCCGTGGCCGCCTTCCTGGGAGCTGACAGCGAAATGCTGGGCGACTGCGTGCTCTATGGCCGGATCACTCTGGGCTTTACCACCGCCTTTATGCTGCAGAACACCTTCCAGAGCTTTCTCATCACAGCGGAAAAGCCCAGCCTGGGACTTGCCTGCACGGTGGCGGCGGGGGTCACCAACATGGTTTTGGACGCCCTGTTCATCGCCGTGTTCCAATGGGGCGTGGCCGGCGCGGCCATCGCCACGGGCCTTAGCCAGTGCGTGGGCGGGCTGATCCCCCTGTTCTATTTCCTGCGGCCCAATAAAAGCCTGCTGCGGCTCCAAAAAACCAAGCTGGAATTCCGGCCCATTCTGCGGGCCTGCGGCAACGGCTCCTCAGAAATGGTTTCCAGCGTCACCTCCTCCGTGGTGGGCATGCTCTATAATTTCCAACTGCTGAAATACGCGGGACAAAACGGAGTGGCCGCCTACGGCGTACTGATGTACGCCCAGTTTACCTTTATTGCCATTTTCATCGGCTATTCTATCGGCAGCGCCCCCATCATCGGCTATCACTACGGCGCGGAAAACCGGAAGGAACTCCAAAACATGCTGCGTAAAAGCGTGCTGCTGATGGTCTGTCTGGGATTGATCATGGCGGCCTCCTCCTTCCTGTTCGCCCCTGCTTTAAGCGGTATCTTCGTAGGGTATGACCAAGTGCTGCTCAGCATGACAGTCCGGGCTTTCCGCATTTCCTCCCTGGCCTTCGTCTTCTCGGGCTTTAACATTTTCGCTTCCAGCTTTTTCACCGCTCTCAATAACGGCGGTGTGTCCGCGGCCATTTCCTTCCTGCGGACCTTCCTGTTCAAGCTGTCGGCCGTGCTGCTTCTGCCGCTGCTGCTGGGGCTGGACGGCATCTGGTGGGCCGAGGTGACGGCGGAGGTTTTTGCCTTTGTGCTGTCCGGGTCCTTCCTGCTGGCCCTGCGCAAAAGGTACCGGTATTTTTAAGGCGTCCGCCCGCCCGTCGAAAAAGGCGGGGCCTTGTCGAAAAACCGGTTTACAAAGACAGAAACCCTATGGTATACTGATTCCATGGAAAAAAGAAGATATTACTATGTCACCATCAAAAACGCATTCACCTGGATCGCGGCGGTTTTGATGCTTTGCTCGGTAGTGGCCCGCATTGCGCTGTTCTGCGGAAGGGGCGCGGAAGACAGCGCGGCAATGTGGATCCAAATCTTTTTACCGGCGGCAACGAGCATTCTGTTTATCCTGCTGATCCTGCTTTGCGGCTCCACCCATTTTTACCGGACGGCGGTGCCGGTGTGGCTGTTTGCTCTGGCCTTTTCCCACGCGGCGGCCTACCGGTTCGCTTCTCTGCGCTATGTGCTCCTGCTGTGGGCGGTGTACGCCGCTGCGGCCATAGCTTATACCGTCATCACCGCCGGGCGGGTCAAGTCCTTCTGGCTGCTCTGGTTTGCGGCGGGCGGCCTGACTGCCGCCCTGCTGTATGAAAAGCGGGGCGCAATCCAGACGGCCGGCAGCTTTCTCGACTGGTGCGGCATTCTGCAAAATGTGCTGCTGGCGGCGGCCCTGCTGGCCGTCAGTTTAGGCATTCACTGCCGGCCCGAGGGCTACCCCTACTGTCCCACCTGGGGCGACCGCTCGGACGGGCGGCGGGTGCGCACCATTTCCGCCATGAGTTATGTGGTGCCTTACATCATGCCCCGGCGCGCCGCAGCCTCCAACTGGATCCAGGACACCCTGGATCTGGGCCCCATCGACCGCTACGTCAACGAAAAGAGGGCCCAGGGCCTCTCAGGCTTTGGCGTTACCCACGTGTTTTTGGCCGCCTATGCCCGGGTTGTGGCCCGGTATCCCGCCCTGAACCGGTTCTGCTCCGGCCAGCACGTCTACAGCCGGGGGCGGAATATCGAATTTGTCATGGCGGTAAAGGTGCGCATGACCTCCGACGCTCCGGACACCATGATCAAGGTCTATTTTGACCCCGCCGACACGGCGGAGGACGTGTACCGCAAGCTAAACGAAAAAATTTTGGAAGTAAAGGACGTGCCGTTAAATTCTGACTTTGACAAGACGGCCAGAATCCTCACCTTCCTGCCGGGCCTGGTGTTCACCCTGGCGGTGCGGCTCCTGCTGATT
>CAZBDS010000050.1:3262-4752 GCA_964490735.1 uncultured Acutalibacter sp.
TATTTTGCCTCCTGCCTCAAATACATGCGCAAGCTGCTGGCCCACCCCGAACGCCTGGACCAGCCCCCCGAGCAGGTGCTGGAGGACATTGACTGAACCCCGAAACTGCAAAGGAAGGCAGAGCTTTTGCTCTGCCTTCCTTTTTTACTGTTTGTTACAAAGTGGAAGATAAATCCTCTCACCCTGCCTTGAAAAAGCGGGCCTCCAGCGCAGCGCAAAGGGCGTGATAAATGGGCAGGTGCAGCTCCTGCACGGCGAAGGTCTCTGTTTCGGGGGCCAGGATTGCCACATCGGCCAGTTCCTTCAGCGTCCCGCCCTTTTGGCCGGTCAGCCCGATGACCTCCATGCCGATCCCCCGGGCAGTCTGAGCCGCCGCGCAGACGTTGGCGGCGTTCCCCGAGGTGCTGATGGCAAACAGCACGTCTCCGGGTTTACCCAGCCCCAGCACCTGCTGGGCAAAGCCATAGGCCGGCTCCACGTCGTTTGAAAAGGCGGTGGACAGCGCCGGCGATCCGGTAAGGGACAGGGCGGGCAGGGCCTGCTGCAGGCTTCCCAACAGGTGCTCCGGGATCTGGGGGCAGCGGCGGCGCATTTCCCGCTTCTTTTCTTCCGGCAGGGGCCGGGCCTCCAAAAAGCCTTTCATCAGCTCTCCCACCATGTGCTCGCAGTCGGCGGCGCTGCCGCCGTTTCCGCACAGCAGCAGCTTGTTCCCCCGCTTAAAACAGTCGCACAGCCTTTCAAAGGCTTCTGCAATCTCTTTCTGGCAGCTTTCCAGCCGGGGATAACGCTCGACCAGCTGCCGCAAAAACTTATCCATTCTGCTCCCCCCGTTCCAAAAGATCGGCGGCCCGGAAGCTTCCGTTTTTCTCCAGCCGCAGGGTCTTTACCTCGCTGGGGCCAAAGGTGAGCGAAACCTTTCCGGAAAAGCTCCCGATCGACAGGTCAAGCTCCGTTTCGGCGGGCTGCCCGGCGGTCTCGTACAGCCGGAGGATTAGGGCGTCCCGCTCCCCGGTATGGGGATATTTGACGCTTTCGCACACCACCTGGGAGCTGGAAAGCTCCAGCCCGCTGAAGGAGGTGTCCAAAGCGCCCTGATGGTTGGTGTCCAAAATCAGCTCCGGCGGCTGGTTGAGCAGCATGGCCTCCCGGGCCACTGCCGCCAGATCTCCCCCGTGGGGCATCAGGGCATAGGTGAAGGCCTGCTCTCCCTGGTCCATCAGCTCGATGGGCTTTTTCCGGGTGCTGTAATGGTCTGCGTACCCGCAGGTCCGGGCAATCACCATTCGCAGCTCGCTGCCCGGCGCGGAAAAGCTGTACTTGCCGTCGTTCAGCAGAGCCAGGTGCGCATTGCCTTTTCCCATGCTCAGATAGCGCTGGCCCACATTTTCCTCGCCGGTGTTGGGCTTATCGATGTGGCCGAAGGGCATCTCATAGGAGGCCTCCCCGCAGTCCCCGTTTACCGGGAACGCCAGCTTGATCACCTTGTGATC
>CAZBDS010000050.1:4852-9266 GCA_964490735.1 uncultured Acutalibacter sp.
CTTTCCCGGTCCTCTTGTCTGTCAGCCGCGCAATCTCGCCGGCGATCGGGTCAAATTCCACCCGCAGGAACTGGTTTTCCAGGATATAACGCTCTCCCGCCTGGACGGAAAGGAGCGGTCCGGCCACTGCCTTTTCCCCGGCCCTGCGGTACAGGTAATAGGTCCGCCAGCCCAGAGGGGGCAGCTCGGCCAAAAACAGGGTGTTGTCGTTGTCGTCCCCGTTGGACTGGGGCCCCCGCACATGCTGCAGAGGAAGCTCCGTCCCCCGGTCGTCCCGGACGCGGGCAATGCCGCTGTGGTTCACCTGCACTGGCGCCTGCACCGGGAAGGAATGGGGATTGAACACCACCACCGGCGCTCCCTCCGCCTCCGATTCCCACAGCATCCAGTCCTCTTTTCCAGTGGGACGGTCCCGCACGCCCTGGGCGGTATTCACGTTCCAGGCCAGCTTCTGCAGGGCAAAGCCCGCCGCCTCGTCGCCCTCGGTCCAGGCCGCGTTGAAGTACCGGCAGGCCTCGTCCATGGACTCCCGGATACAGCAGCCCGCCAGCACGTCGTGAAACTGGTTGAAGAGCAGCCGCTTCCAGCCCCGGCGCAGAGCTTCGTCCTGAGAGGGCGCCCCGGTGAGAACGGAGGAAAGTACGTCGTACTTCTCCGCCGAAATCAACCGGTTTTCCGTCATGCGGTTAAGCCGCTTCACGCCGCTGTGGGCGGAATAGCAGCCGATGGCGTGGCGCTGCAGGTCTCCAGTCACTGTTTGCAGCTTTCCTTCTTTCTCCCGGAGCTCCTCGAAATACCGGTCCGGAGAGGAAAACACCACATTCGGGTCCTCTGCGCAAAGCCGCTCCAGCTCCAGCACGCAGTCCCGGGAAGGGCCGCCGCCGTGGTTGCCCACGCCGTAAAAGCTCATAAAGGGCGCGTCCAGCTCCTCCAGCCGCTTGCGGATCTCCAGCACCTTGGCCTTTTGATAGTCCATGCCCGCGTATTCCGGGTACTCCTCCGGCCGGAAGTCGTAGTTTCCATAGCTGAACATCAGCCGCAGGGTGGGGATTTTGCTGCCGTCGGGCGCTTCCCAGACAAACAGCGGGGGCAGCTTGGGGTTTTCCTGGGGGCTGGGCCGCTGAAAGATGTAGCCCTTTATGCCCGCCCGGGAAAACAGCTGGGGCAGCATGCCGTTGTGGCCAAAGGAATCCACGTTGTAGCCCACCTGGGCAATGATCCCGAACTTTTCCAGGAAATACCGCTGAGAATACAGCAGGTGCCTGGCAAAAGCTTCTCCCGAGGGCATGTTGCAGTCCGGCTGGACCCACATGCCCCCCGCGATGGCCCAGCGCCCCTCCTTTACCCGGGCGCGGATCTTTTCAAACAGGGCGGGCTCGTTTTTTTCCACCCACTCATAATAGGCCGCGCAGGCAGAGGTAAAAATGTAGTGGTCCGATTCTTCCATTCTGTCCAAAGCCGACTGAAAGGTGGCCTTGATCTCCGCGTAGCCCTCCGCCCGCTTCCACAGCCAGACAGGGTCGATGTGGGCGTTGCCCAGCAGATGAATCCTTTTTGGTTGTTTCATGATACTTCTCCTCTCCGCTGCACTCTGTCCACAATGATGGAAAGAGCCGCTATATCTCCTACTTCGTCTCCCAATTCGCTTGCAAGCACCCTGCAGCGCTTATAGGCCTGGGGCAGGCACTCCCGCTCCATCACCCGGCGGCAGGGCTCCCACAGCAGTTCCCGGCTTCTGGCGAAAATGCTGCCAATGACAATGGCCTCCGGGTTTAACAGGTCCACCAGAATGCTGAGGCACTCCCCCAGCTTCTCCCCGCTTTGGCGGTAGACCTCCCGGCAGTCTTTATTCCCTGCCAGGGCCCCCTCCGCAATGTCCTTGGCCGTCTTCTGCGGCAGGCCTCCGCCCAGCTGGGCAATGCCTCCACCGCTGCAGAAGCCCTCAAAGGACCCGGCTTTCCCGTAACCCACCGGCCCTTCGAGAGCGGCCCGCACATGGCCGATCTCCCCTGCCATGTCGCAGGCGCCCCGGTACAGCCGGCCGTTTAAAATCAACCCGCCGCCGAAGCCCGTGCCAAAGGTGAGGAAAATCATGTTTTCCGTACCCCTGCCGGCTCCGAACCGCCACTCGGCCACCGAGCAGGCATTGGCGTCGTTTTCCAAGACAGCTTCCACGTGAAACCGGCTGCGGAAATACTCCGTCACCGGGATCCTGTCCCAGCCCGGCAGATTGGGCGGCGACAGGATCAGGCCCGCCGCCGAGTCCAGAGGTCCCCCGCAGGAGATCCCCACGCCTTCCAGGTTTCCAGCCTCCGGGCCCAGGGCCTTTAACTGGCGCTCCAGAGAATCCCCCAGCACAGCCAGCATTTCACGGGGGCCGCTTTCGGTGGGAAATTTCTCCTTCGACAGGACTTCGATCTTTTCCCCGGTCAGCTGCCCCAGCACCACCGCGCATTTTGTCCCTCCGATATCGATCCCGGCGTAACAGCTCATACTCTCTCCCCCGCAGATTTCCATCGATTCTCAGCCGATCAGCTTCAAAAGCAGCTCATTTGCCGTCAGCACGTCCCTGCGCTGCTGCTCGCCGGAAATTTCCCGCTCGATGGTCAGTGCGCCGTCATAGCCGATCTCCTTCAGCTTTGCCACAAGCCGGGGGAAATCAACCCGGCCCTGGCCCAAGGGCATTTCCCGGCCCAGGTTGTAGCCGTCAGTGGGATATTCCCCGTCCTTGGCGTGAACTCCGCGGACGTATTTCCCCACCACGTCCAGGGCGTCGATGGGGTTGGCCTTGCCGTACATCAGCAGGTTGGCCGGGTCGAAGTTGAGACCCAGAGCCTCCGAGCCAATATCTCCCAGCACCCGCAGCAGGGTGGCGGGGGTCTCTTGGCCCGTTTCAAAATTCAGGCCTACGCCGCAGCCGGCAAACTGACCGGCCAGCCAGCGGGCGGCGCCCACAAACTCGGCGTACAGCTGATCTCCTGGATTTTCGGGAATAAAGCCCATGTGAGAGCTGACATGGGGCACACCCAGCCCGGCGGCCATCTGCGCGCAGCAGGCCAGCTCCTTCAGCCGCTGGCCCCGGAAGGCCGGCGGCACAATGCCCAGGGTTTGGGGGCCGAACCGGAAATTCCACTCGTTGGGGCCGCTCCAGGTGCCCACCAGCGCGGTGATCTCCATGCCGGTTTCCTTTCTCGCCTTGTCGATCTTTGCCGCGTGCTCCGGCGTTTCCATCTCCACGGGCACCGAAAGCTGGCAGCTGGGAATCCCGTGCTCCACGCACCAGCGGAAATCCTCCGCCACCTTTTCGCTGTAGCCCAAAACTACGCCTGTTTTCACAACAACACTCTCCCTTCAGAATACGGTCCTGTTCGTGCTTATCAAGAATACCCTTGGGTATGCTTTTCCGTCTTCAACGCTTTCTTACAGTCCGGCCGCCTCGGAAAGCACCTGACAGAGGTCCTCCCGGAAAACCAGGTCCGCCCGGTGGTCATAGGGGGTCGGGTCCCGGTTCAGGATCACCAGTTTCCCGTCCTTTCCCAGGTAGTTGATGAGCCCCGCCACCGGATACACCACCAGCGACGTACCCGCCACAATCAAAAGCTCGGCCGCCTCCACATACTCCACCGCCCGGGACAGGTCCCGCTGGTTCAGGGCCTCGCCGTACAGCACTACGTCCGGCTTTACAATGCCGCCACAGGAGCACCGGGGCACGCCCCGGCAGCCGGTGACAATGCCCATGTCGTACTGTTTTCCGCAGGCCTGACAGTAATACCGGTTCTCGTTGCCGTGAAGCTCAATGACGTTTTTGCTCCCCGCCATCTGGTGAAGCCCGTCGATGTTCTGGGTGATCACCGCCTCCAGCTTTCCCTCCCGCTCCAGCTTGCTGAGGGCATAATGGGCAGCGTTTGGCTTTGCTTCCGGATACAGCATGACGTTCCGGAGAAAATCGTAAAACTCCTCCGTGTGGCGCACGAAATAGTCGTGAGAAAGCATCTCCTCGTAGGAAATGCCCTGCTTTTTCTCCATATAAAGCCCGTGAGCGCTGCGGAAGTCCGGAATCCCGCTCATGGTGGAGACCCCGGCCCCTCCAAGAAACACCGTATGCCGGCTCTGCTCCAGCCAGTTCTTCAGCAGTTCCAGGCCGCTCATCACAGCTCCTCCTTCAGGATCAGCTCCACCGGGCAGTGGTCGCTTCCCGGCACCTCGCTTAAAATCAGGCTGTCCAAAAGCCGGTCGGTCAGCCGCTCGTCCGCCAAGAAATAGTCGATGCGCCACCCGGCGTTGTTTGCCCTGGAATTGTACATGTAGCTCCACCAGGAATAGGCCCCCTCCCGCTCCGGGTAAAAATACCGGAAGGTGTCCACAAAGCCGGAGGCCAGCAGCTCGGAAAACTTGCCCCGCTCCTCGTAGGAAA
>CAZBDS010000051.1:0-8715 GCA_964490735.1 uncultured Acutalibacter sp.
CATGAACGGCAACTGGGGCTACTGCCAGAACGACCGCTTTTTCAAGCCCGCCTCCATGCTGATCAAAAAGCTTGTGGAATGCGTCTCCAAGGGGGGAAACCTTCTTTTGAACGTGGGGCCCGACGCCCGGGGCAATATCCCCGAGGAATCACTGTCCATCTTATCGGACATCGGAGTTTGGATGAAGCAAAACGGCAAGAGCATTTACGGCTGCGGAAAGGCCGGTATGCCCAAGCCGGACCAGGGCCGGATCACCCGGAAGGGCAACAAGCTCTACTACCATTTGTTTGAGAACACCATTGGCTGTATGCCCCTGGCGGGCCTGCGCAAAGAGGAGATCGACTGTATCCGCTGGGTGGCTTCCGGGGCGGAAGCGCCCATTGCCAAGGGGTGGATTTACAACAATTACCCCGATGTGGTCTTTGCCGATCTGGGGCCGGACCCCGTGCTGCCCGATCCGGTGGACACGGTGCTCGAGGTCACTTTGAAGGAGTAAATTATGTCAACTGAAAGAAGGCCTGTGCTGGAGGTCTGCGTGGACAGCGTGGAGTCTGCCGCTGCGGCGAAACGTGGGGGCGCCACCCGGCTGGAGCTGTGTGCCAATCTGGTGATCGGCGGCACCACGCCGTCCCCCGCGCTGCTGCGGGCGGTGAAGGAGGAGACCGGCCTGCCCGCCCACGTGCTGGTGCGCCCCCGGTTTGGAGATTTCCTCTATACGGAGCGGGAGTTTTCCCTGATGCTCCAGGACGCCGAAGCCCTGCTGAGCGCCGGGGCCGACGCGGTGGTGTCCGGCTTTCTCACGCCGGAAGGCCGCTTGGACCAGGACCGCTTAGAGAAGATGGTGGGACTGGCCCACGGAGCGGGCAAACGCTTTACCCTGCACCGGGCCTTTGACGTGTGCCGGGATCCCTTTGAGGCCCTGGAGGTCTGCCGGGAGCTGGGGGTGGATACGGTCCTCACCTCCGGACAGGGAAGCTCCTGCCTGGAAGGCTTGGCAGTCCTTGATAAATTATGTAAACTAAATGAAGAGGTTGAGATCCTGATCGGCGCGGGGGTGGACGCTGCGGCCATTCGGCAGGTGCGAAAGAAGATCCCCGAAGCAGAAAGCTTCCACATGAGCGGCAAGGCCGTGCTGGAAAGCGCTATGGTCTACCGGAAGCAGGGCGTGAATATGGGTCTGCCAGCCATGAGCGAATTTGAGATCTGGCGGACGGACGAGCGAAAGGTGAAAGAAGCGTGGGAGGCGTTGAACGAGCGATGAATCCGAAATTGAAAGCATATGCCGAACATTTTTGGAGCCTGCGGCGGGAAAACCTGGGTGCAGCGGGAGAAAGGGCGGACCGGGTGCTGGCGGGCTGCAATGAAGAGGAAAAGCCGCTGCTGCAGTTTGTGCTCGCCACTTTGCCGCTGTCCGATTTGGGGGACTATGAACCGGAATTCCTGCTGGGAATCCTTCGGGAAGCCTTGGCGGCCCGGGAAGCATTTTCCTGGTGTGCCGGGCTGCCCGACCATCTGTTTTTGCTTCACGTGCTGTATCCCCGCATCAACACCGAACAGCTGTCCAATTGCCGCGGGCAGTTCCGTCAGGCCCTGGAACCGCGGGTGAAGGGGCTTTCCCTAGAAGAGGCCATATTGGAGGTGAACCGCTGGTGCGCGGAAAACGTGACCTACCGTTCCACCGATGAAAGGACGGCTTCCGCTGAGGCAATCTTTGGCTGCTGCTACGGCCGCTGCGGGGAAGAGTCCACTTTTGCGGTCACCGCCCTGCGGAGCGTAGGCATCGCGGCCCGGCAGGTCTATTCCCCCTGGTGGTCCCATTGCGACGACAACCACGCCTGGGTGGAGGCCTGGGACGGAAAACGCTGGCGGTATCTTGGCGCCTGCGAGCCCGAACCCGTGCTGGACCGGGGCTGGTTTACGGCGGCGTCCTCCCGGGCCATGCGGATTCACGGAAGGTGCTTCCTGCAGGGAAGCTATGAGGACTGGGGCTTTTTGTTCCCGGACACGGACCCGGTGGACCTGGAAGAGGACGGCAGCGTGGTCTTTGAGTCCGTCACCGGGCGCTATGCCGAAATGAAGCTCTTTTCCGTGCTGGTACAAGACGAAAAGGGGCAGCCTTTGAGCGGTGTGCGGGTGACCTTTTCCGTGCTGAACATGGCGGCCCTCTCGGAAATAGCTGTCCGGAAAACAGGACAAGATGGAAAGGCTGTTCTGCGCCTGGGAGCGGGCAGCGTGCACATCACTGCTGAAAAGGACGGCCTGTGGGCCGAGAAGACGGCCCGGGTGGGCGAGGACGGCGAAATTGTGCTGCAATTGAGCGCGGACCCGAAGCCGGAAGGAAAGACCGATTTTGAATTTCTCTCTCCCGACGGCGCGGCGGGCTATCCCGCTCCCTTTACGCCGGAGCAGAAGAGGGAACGGCGGGAGGTGCTGGACCGGGCGGGCGCCCTGCGGGCCCAGAAGGCAGCCGGGGTCCCGGGGCTGCTCAGGGAAGAGCCGACTGAAAACGAACAGCGGATCCGCGGCCTTTTGACCAAAAAGGACCGGGCCTGGAAGATCCCCCGGCAGGTGCTGGAGGACGCCGGGAGCGCCTTTGCCTATGAGGCGGTATATCCGAGTGAGGTGTTCGAGGAGGCGCTGCTCAGCCCCAGGATCGCTTTGGAGCCGCTGGCTCCCTGGCGGCGGAAATTGGCTTCCGCTTTTTCGGAACAGGAGAAGGAAGAATTCCGCCGGGCCCCGGAAAAAATTTGGGGCTGGGTGAGGAAGAATATCAGGGAAGACAGCTCTTACCCGGCGCTCAGCGGTACGCCGGCTGGGATTTTCCGCCTGGGGGCCGGAAACAGGCCCGGACAGGAGGTACTGTTTTGCGCCCTGTGCCGTGCTTTCGGAATCCCGGCCAGGCTTTCGCCGTTGGACGGCGAGCCCGAATTCTGGCAAGACGGCGGGTTCCGGCGGCTGACCGGAGAAAGCTCTGTGGCTGCTGGGAGCGGAAAGCTTCTTTTGAAAGCGCCAGGCGATCAAGCCGGATTGTACCGTCAGAATTTCTGCCTGTTCCGACAGACGGATCCCGGCGCGTTCCGACCGGTGAAGACCGGGGACGTGGCCCAGGGCGGCAGCGCGGCGCTCAGCTTGGAGCCGGGAAGCTACCGGCTGATCACCGTCAACCGGCTTTCCAGCGGCAATCAGCTGGCGGAGCTTAACGATTTTACGCTGGCGCCCGGTGAGGAAAAAGAGCTTTTGCTGGAGTTCCGGGCAGGGGACCCGGCAGGTATGCTGGAATGCCTGGCCCTGCCGCCCTTTACCCTGCAGGACAAAGACGGGAATCGGCACGACAGCGCTTCCCTGCTGGGGGAAGCTCCCCTGTCCCTGGTGCTGTGGCTGGAGGCGGGCAGAGAGCCTACCGAGCATATTCTCAACGAGCTGCGGGAGGCGGCGGAAGCGGTAAACGCCACCGGCTGCCCGGTCCATTTCATTCTGGAGGAACCGGGCAAACGAAAGGACCCCACCTTGAACCGCGCTTTGGAGCTGCTGCCCGGGGCAAAGATCTGGTACGGGGATTTTCAGGACACGGCTTCGGACCAGGCCCGACGCATGTTTGTAGAGCCGGAGGTCTTCCCGCTGATCCTGCTGATCGACAGCAATGGAAACGGCCTGTTTGTGTCCAGCGGTTACAATGTGGGCACGGCGACGCTGTTGGTCCGGCTGATCCGGGAATTTAACAGGAATTTGAAAATCATAAAATTATGAGCGGTTATTGCTTTCCATAGGTTATCAATAAAATCTTCCAAAACGCTTGAAAACAAAGAATTTATCGCAATGTGTCCGCCTTATCCCTTTATACGGTTTCACACAAGTTTACCCTTGCACCAATATACTTATAAGGGTAAATTCAAGGGCAAGAAAATCTTATAACACGATAAACATACGTGTGGCAATCGGGAAACAGTGACATATGTGCGAATATATTATAATGGAGGATTTCAAGATGGACAAGTACAGTTATGATGAAAACAATAAACGAGTCTATGTAGCCGATTGAGAACTGCCTGAAAAATCAGGTAGTTCTCAATCACTTGAAAATACGACTGTTTCGCTGTATGATATTTCAAAAGAACACAGTTACATATGGGATTTATGGAGGAATAAATATTATGATTACGGAAAGCAAATATCCAATATTAGAGTTTGATGATAACAAAGTTGCAAAATTAAATCCAACATCTTTTGTAGACCAATCGTTTAAAACAGACAAGTTAATTATTACTTTCTTCCCAGAGGTTATGGATAAATTAATAGACGAAGGTAAGATTATGCATGAAAAAACGATTGGTGGTGAGAACCCGGTCTTAATATATCGCTTTTTAGACGATGATATTCTGATTACATTGGGTCAGGTAGGCTGTCCGGCTTGTGCAGGAAATTTGGATCGATTTAATGCTATGGGTATTACCAAGGTTATGTTCTGTGGCGGCGGAGGTGTTCTTGATAAAAACATCGAAGTGGGTCAGATACTTGTTGTGGACGGAGCAATTAGGGATGAGGGGTTTTCATACCATTATATAGAACCTTCAAGATACCTCTATACAAATCCCGAAACAACCGAAAAAATCACGCAATTTTTAGACAAGAATTCAATTTCCTATATTCGCGGACTGACATGGACAACTGATGCAATATTCAGAGAAACCACGGAGAAAATATCACGGAGAAAAGAAGAGGGCGCAAAGATTGTGGAAATGGAACAGGCAGGATGTATTGCCGTTTCACAATTCAGAGGTTTTGAATATGGAGCATTAATATATGGTGGGGATGATGTTTCACAGGACGAGTGGAGCAATAGGGGCTGGTATAGCCGAGAAGGAATTCGATATGACCTCGTGACGCTTTGTAAGAGACTGGTTGAAATATTATAGCGCCCGGTTTTATCCTGTTCGGCAGGGTCGCGGTTATACTGCTCCGTGGAAGCCACAGGGACGAAATACGCTAAGGGCAAACTGTAGGTTTGTGCGAAGGGTGTATTTCGCTTTCAAACGCCGAGGGCTTATTACCTGCCGAAAAGTTGGCTAACATTCAGATGAATCAGTTCCCTTGTTTCGGCTCGTAAGGGCAAAAACAAGGGGAAATATATAAGGTTAAAACATAAAACAGGCGAAACACCTTGAAAATATGGGATTTTCTGAGGGCTTGATAGACAAATCGGAATTTGTAGAAAGGGAGATGCGTCATGAAAAACGAAATGCTGGAACTGCTGATGACCCGCCGGAGCGTGCGGAAGTATAAGCCCGATCCGGTGGAGCGGGAAAAACTGGACGCTATCTTGGAGGCGGGCACCTATGCCCCCACGGGCATGGGAATGCAGTCCCCGGTGATTGTGGCGGTGGAGGACCCCGAATACCGCAGGGCCGTGCAGGAGCTAAACTGCAAGGCCCGGGGCATGGCGGGAGACCCCTATTACGGCGCGCCGGCAATTCTGCTGGTGCTGGCCGATCCCGCCCGGGGCACCTGTGTGGAGGACGGCTCCTGCGTGCTTGTCACCATGATGCAGGCCGCCCATGCCTTGGGGGTGGATTCCTGCTGGATTCACGGGGAGCGGGAAATGTTCGAGCTGCCCGAGGGCAAGGCGCTGCTGAAAAAGTGGGGACTGCCGGAGAACCTTCGGGGAATAGGGTCCTTGGCCCTGGGGTATGGGGAAGGTCCCGCGCCCCAGCCCAAGGAGCGCAAGGCCGGATATATTGTGAAGGTGTAAAGCAAAGACAGCAGGCTCTATGGACGCCAGAAGGGCAGAGTGGAGCCGGCTTTTCGGAAAGGAAACAGACAGCCTATGAAGTGCAAGAAAGGGACAGGGGTTTTTCTGGCGGCGGTTTTCTGCCTGTCGCTGCTGGCGGGCTGCGCCGGGAACGAGGTGACAGAAAGCCAGCCGGAACCGAAGATGAGCCTGCGCAACGACGGCAGGCAGGCGGAGATCGTTTTGGGCCAGCTGGACGGCGGCCCGGAGCGCACCGGGCTGCTGACGGAGATCGCGGCCAAATACATGGCGGATTTTCCCGAAACGGCCATCGAAGTGCGGACCTTTGAAAGCCGAGAAAAGCTGGACGAGGCCCTGGCGGCGGGAGAGCTGGACATCGCCGAGCTCAATAAGGACGCCCTGTACGCCGCGGCGGAAAAAGGCCTGCTGCTGGAACTGAAGGACTACATGGAAGCCTGGGACGAAAGCGTCACCCTGACGGAGGCCGCCAAGCAGGCCATGGCCTCTTTGGGGGCGGGCACGGCCTATCTCATGCCCAGCGACATCACCCACGACCTGATCTATTACCGGGGCGACTGGTTCGACGAGTACAACGAGGGCAGGGAAAACCAGGAGATCTCGGTCTGGTCCTGGGCCAGGATCACCGGGGACGGCACGACGCCGGGGCCGGTCCAGGCCCTGGGGGACCGGGGAAGGCTGGCCTTTGCCGGAAAGGAAAAGCTGCTGGACTATTTTGACGCCATGGTGTGGAGCGATTTCGGGATCCGCCAGCTGGGCGACCCCGCGGCGGCTTACTTTGTTTCGGGCGGTTCCGGTGAGACGATCTTTTCCGACGAGAGGGCCCGGCAGGGGGCCGACCGGTTCCAGCGGGTAATGCAGGAGGTCGCTTTGCCGGAGGCCCTGGACTGGACGGAGGAGCAGGCTGTGGAGGCCTTTCAGCAGGGCCGCGCCGCCATGCTGCTGGCGGACCGCTCCGCCGGGAAACTCCTGCGGGAGACCATGCCCCAGGGCTCTGTGGCGGTTTATTCCTTCCCAAGAGGGGTGACCACCACCGGCGTGTTTGCGGACATGTTCTCCGGCTGGGGCGTGTCGGCCGCCACGGCGGACCCGGAGATCACCATCCATTTTCTCACCTTCCTTTCCAACGCAGACAACAACACCCGCTACGCGGCGGTCCAGAACACCCTGCCCATTCACACCCAGGCTGCGGACATCGAAAATGCCCTGGCCGGGGAGGACATGAAGGTGGAAATGAACATGATCCTGCGGGCCGACTGGTATCAATATGCCAGCGAGCCGGGCATGTACGGCGCCTATGGGGAGTATCAGGAGCTGGCGGAAGAAAAGCTGCGGCAGTTTGTGGCGGGCCAGCTGGACCGGGACGGGCTGCTTGCCTTTTTGGACGGCTACTGGAAGGACGCCTACGCCCGGGAGGGCAAGCTCTGGACAGAATAAACGAAAAGCTCAAGTGCGGGTTCCCGGAGTGCCGGGGCCCGCTTTTTCTTTGGGCTTTAGTTGCTTTTTCCCGCTGCGGCCGGTATAATGGGATTAGGAACTTTGGAAGGAAGGCCAAGCACGCCATGAAGATGCAGATCGACAAGGAAAACCGGGAGCTGAAATTCCACGGCACCTATGGATTCCCGGTAAACGTGGGCCGGAAGCTGCTTTCCGCCTATGAGACGGGCTCTTTCCCCTGGCATTGGCATGACGAGGTGGAGCTTACCCTGGCGCTGTCCGGCGAGATGGAATACCGGGTAAACGATGGCTGCTACGTGCTGCGCGCCGGGGAGGGCCTGTTCTGCAACGCGGACGCCCTCCATGCCGGGAGCATGCACGGCGGCGGGGACTGCGACTATGTGTCCTTGACCTTTCACCCCCGATTTTTGAGAGGCTTTGACGGCAGCGTGATCGGGGCCAAATATGTGGACAGCATTGCCGGCAGCCGGGCGCTGTCGGCGCTGAAGCTTTCGCCGGAGGTGCCCTGGCAGAAGGACGCCCTGGCCGATTTGGAGCGGATCTACCGGCTGCTGGTGGAGAAGCAGGAGCTCTACGAGCTGGAGGTTCAGCGGCTGCTGCTGGGGATCTGGGGCGGGCTGTACCGCCACTACGGCGAGGAGGTCAAGCGGGCCCCGGCGGAAGATCCGGAAAAGATTGAGCGGCTGAGAGGCTTAATTTCCTTTCTCCACGCCCATTACAGAGAGAAAGTGACCCTGGAGGACGTGGCCCGCCAGGTGAATTTGAGCAAAAGTGAGTGCTGCCGGTTCTTTAAGCGGCAGATGGGGAAGCCCCTGTTCGACTATCTGCTGGACTACCGGATTGGCAAAAGCCTGGCCCTTTTGAAATCGGGCCGGACCGTGGCGGAGGCCGCCGCCGGATCGGGATTTTCAAACCCGGCCTATTACGCGAAAGTGTTTCGGGCCCGGACGGGGCGCTCCCCCAGCCAATACAGAAAAGAAAACGCGGCGGACCGTTTGCAGGCCGGCGCGGAAGAAGGAGGAAAGGCCCTATGAATCAGCAGTCCTTTTTTCAGCAGGAGGACCCCCGGGATATTCCCTTAGCTACCCGGCTGCGGCCCCAGACTTTGGACGAGTTCGTGGGCCAGCGCCATCTGCTGGGAGAGGGCCGGGTCCTGCGGCAGCTGATTGACCAGGACCGGGTGTCCTCCATGATCTTTTGGGGGCCTCCCGGCGTGGGGAAGACCACTTTGGCCCGGATCATCGCCGGGAAGACGAAGGCAAACTTCATCAATTTCAGCGCCGTCACCAGCGGGATCAAGGAGATCAAAGAGGTGATGGGGGAGGCCGAAAAGACCCGGCTGCTGGGGGAAAAGACCATTCTGTTTGTGGACGAGATCCACCGCTTTAACAAGGCCCAGCAGGACGCCTTTCTGCCCTTTGTGGAGCGGGGCAGCATCGTGCTGATCGGCGCCACCACGGAGAACCCTTCCTTTGAGGTCAACGCCGCACTTT